>VAYE01000161.1 GCA_005883235.1 Actinomycetota bacterium | reverse complement strand
GAGGTGGCTGTTTCCGTAGTCGGTGAGCGGCGGCTCGACCTCCCGGCAGATGTCAGTCATGTACCGGCAACGAGGATGGAACCGGCAGCCTGAGGGCGGGTCGATCGGGCTGGGGACATCGCCTTCGAGGACGATCCGCTCGCGCTTCTCCGACAGGTCCGGGTCGGGAATGGGCACGGCCGAGAGGAGCGCCTCCGTGTAGGGCATGATCGGCCGGGTGTAGAGCTCTTCCGCCGGCGAGAGCTCCACGAGCTTGCCGAGGTACATGACCGCGATTCGGTCCGAGACGTGCCGGACGACGCCCAGGTCGTGCGCGATGAAGATGTAGGTGAGCCGGAACTCGTCCTGGAGCTCGTCGAAGAGGTTGATCATCTGCGCCTGGATCGAGACGTCCAGGGCCGATACCGGCTCGTCTGCGACGACCAGCTTGGGCCGCAGCGCCAGCGCGCGCGCAACGCCGATCCGCTGACGCTGGCCGCCGGAGAACTCGTGCGGGAAGCGGTTGTAGTGCTCCGGCGAGAGGCCGACCGTCTCGAGGAGCTCCTGAACGCGCTTGCGGCGCTCGCGCTTGTCGCCCACCTTGTGGATCTTCATCGGGTCGCCGATGATCGAGCCCACTCGTTTGCGCGGGTTCAGGCTCGCATAGGGGTCCTGGAAGACCATCTGCATCTCGCGGCGGAGCGGCCGCAGCGCGCGAGCCCCGAGGCCGCCGATCGAGCGGCCCTCGAAGAGGACGTCGCCGCCGCTCGGCTGGAGGAGGCGGACGATCGTGCGGCCGAGGGTCGACTTGCCACACCCCGACTCCCCGACGAGCCCGAGCGTCTCGCCTTCGCTGACCGCGAACGTGACGTCGTCGACCGCGTGGACGCGCCCCACCTCACGGCTGAGCACGCCCTTCCTGACCGGGAAGTACTTCTTGACGTTGCGGACCTCGACGAGCGGCGTCGACCCGTTCGAGCTCACGCAGCCTCCTCCTCGCCTCGGATCGTGCGGTCGCGGACCGCGCGCTTCTCCTGCACAGAGAGCCAGCAGCGGTCGAGGTGGCCCGCGTCATCGACGCGGTTCTCGAGCCCCGGCTCCTCCATGCACTTGTCGAAGGCGTGCGGACAACGCGGGCGGAACGTGCAGCCGCGAGGGAGGTTGATGAGCGACGGCGGCGCGCCGGTGATCGAAGCGAGCCGCTTGGGCTTGGGTCGGTCGAGCCGTGGGATCGAGCCGAGCAGGCCCCAGGTGTAGGGCATCTGTGGGTCGTAGAAGAGCTGTCGCTTCTGGCCGCGCTCGACGACGCGCCCCGCGTACATGACCATGATCTCGTCCGCGATCTCGGCCACGACGCCGAGATCGTGGGTGATGAGGATCACCGCCGAGTTGAAGTCGTCCTTGAGGCGGTCGATGAGCTCGATGATCTGCGCCTGGATCGTGACGTCGAGCGCCGTCGTCGGCTCGTCCGCGATCAGCACGTCGGGGTTGCACGACAGCGCCATTGCGATCATCGCTCGCTGGCGCATGCCTCCCGAGAACTGGTGCGGATAGTCGTCGACCCGGGACTCGGGGTTCGGGATCCCGACCTGCTTCAGCAGGTCGATCGCACGCCGCTTGGCGTGCCGCTTGTCGACTTCCTCGTGCGCCCTGATCGCCTCGACGATCTGGTCGCCGACCCGGTAGACCGGGTTCAGCGAGGTCATCGGGTCCTGGAAGATCATCCCGATCTCGTTGCCGCGGAAATCCTGCATCACGGGCTCCGGCAGCGTGACCAGGTTCCGGCCCTTGTAGACGATCTCGCCCTGGAAGCGGGTATTGACGTCCCGCGTCAGGCCCATGAGCGTCATCGCGGTCACGCTCTTGCCCGAGCCCGACTCGCCGACGATGCCCAGCACCTTCCCCCGCTCGAGCTCGAACGAGACGCCGTCGACGGCTCGGACGACGCCGTCCTCCGTCGTGAAGTGGACGTGGAGGTCCTTGACCTCGAGCAGGCGCTCAGCCATCTACGTGGGGCGGATCCGCGGGTCGAGGAAGGCGTAGAAGATGTCCACGAGCACGCTGAAGAGGACGATGAAGAACGCTCCGTACATCGTTACGCCCATGATCGGCGGCAGGTCGAAGTTGTTGATCGACTGCGCCGCGTACTGACCGACCCCGTGCAGGTCGAAGACGGTCTCGGTCAGGATCGCGCCGCCGCCTAGCACGGCGGCGAAGGCGAGCCCGAACAGGGTGATGACCGGGATGAGCGAGTTCCGCAGCACGTGCTTGACGAGCACCCGCCGCGGCGCGAGCCCCTTCGCCTTGGCGGTGCGCACGTAGTCCTCGTTGATCGTGTCGAGGATGTTGCCGCGGAGCACCCGTCCGTAGAAGCCGATAAAGAGCACCGCGAGCACGAGCCAGGGCAGGATCAGGTGGTAGGCCCACTGCGCCGGATTCGAGGTTAGCGAGGTGTACTCGCCGTCGGGGAAGAGCGAGTTCTTCTCGGCGAGCAGGTAGCGGACGACCAGCCCGAGCCAGAAGACGGGCATCGAGATCCCGACGAGCGCGAGGATCGTGATCAGGCGGTCCGACAACCTGCCGGCCGTGACGGCCGAGATCACCCCCACGAGCACACCGAAGAGGAGCCAGATGATGCTGGCGCCGATCGTGAGCGAGAAGGTCGCCGGCATCCCCTGCACGATCTGGCTCAGCACCGGCTGCTGCGAGGTGTAGGAGACGAGCTTGTTCGTGAACATCCGCTTCAGCATCCGCCAGTACTGGACGTAGAAGGGCTTGTCGAAGCCCCACTTGTGCTCGATGTTCAGCACGTTCTGCGGCGTCGCGTTCTTGCCGGCGATGCGCTGGGCGGTCCCGAGCTTTCCGCCGCCCGGAACGACGATGAAGATGAGGAAGACGATGAACGTGACGGCGAGCATCACGAGCACCGCGCCGATCGTCCGCCTGATCAGGAAGGTCAGCATCAGTGCTCGATCTTCACCTTGGCGCGCGGGTCGAGCGCGTCGCGCAGGCCGTCGCCGAAGACGTTCAGCGCCAGCACCGTGAGCACGATCGCGAGGCCGGGCATGATCGCGAACCACGGTCGGGTGACGATCAGCGTCTGGCCGTCGGAGATGAGCGTGCCCCAGGAGGCCGTCGGGGGCTGCACGCCGGCGCCGAGGAACGAGAGCGCGGCCTCGAGGACGATGTTGTTGGCGATGATCAGCGTGAAGAAGACGAGGATCGACGAGGCGACGTTCGGCAGAAGCTCGCCGAACATGATCCGGAGCGGATTCGCGCCCTGGGCGATCGCGGCCTCGACGAACTCCTTCTGGCGCAGTGAGAGCACCTGCCCGCGCAGCGGCCGGCCGACGTAGGGGATCAGCACGTAGGAGATCACCAGAGTCGGGATCAGGATGTTCCCCGAGTTGAGCTTGATCGGACCCCAGTGGATGCCGTTGATCGCGAGCGCGGCGCCGAGCGCGATGCCGAGCAGGATCACCGGGAAGGCGTAGAAGAGGTCGAAGAACCGTGTGATCACGAAGTCGAGCCAGCCTCCGTAGAAGCCTGCGAGCAGTGCGAGAATTCCCGCGACGACGACGCAGATGAGGGACGAGACGATCCCGACGATGAGCGAGGTGCGCCCGCCGTAGAGGAGCCGGACGGCGATGTCGCGGCCGAGCGTGTCGGCGCCGAGCACGTATCTGCCGCCCGCCGCGAACCACTCGGGCCCGACCGGCGTCGAGGCGACGAGCTTCCCGTTCAGCACCCCGCCCTTCGAGACGACGTCGATTCTCTGGCCGTTCACCGTGATCTGGTCGAGCACGTGCGTGTTGTTCGGCCCCGTGTGCGCCACGTGGCGCGCGTAAACGGGTGCGAGCGCACAGACGACGACGATCAGGACGAACAGCGCGAGACAGGCGAACGCGACGTAGTTCCGCCGGAGCCGTCGCCAGGCGAGGTACCAGGGGCTGCGGCCCCGGATGACGGCGCCCGACTCGTCTGCCGCCAGCTCAGCGGCGGTGTCGAGCGTGAATTCCGTTTCGGCGGCCGGCTGGGCCAAGCGCTCCCCTCAGACGCCGGGGAGGGCGCCGGACGGCGCCCTCCCCGAGACGATGCCGACTACGAGCTCACTTGTGGCAGATCGTCGCGAAGTCGAACTGGTAGAGGACGTGGTTGACGTAGCAGCTCAGGTCGATGTCCGAGTTGAACGTGTCGACGAACTGCCGGTTGATGAACGGCGCCCAGGCGGCCTGGGACATGACCTGCTGGTCGAGAGCCGCCCACTGGGTGTTCACCTGAGAGGTCAGCTTCGGCTGCTTCTTCAGGCTCGCGATCTTCGCGTTGATCGCCTTGTTGTCGAAGTTCGAGTAGTTGTTGTTGTGCGTCTGGGTGATCCGCGTCCCGTTCAGCAGCACGTCGAACCAGTCGAGCGGGTGCGGGTAGTCCTGGAACCAGTCGGCGAAGCCGATCTGCGCCTTCGTCGCCTGGTTGCCGACCGTCGTCCAGTAGACCGAGGAGTTGATGATCTTCTCCTTGGCCTTGAACCCGATCGAGTTCAGGACGTCCGTGAGGTAGGCGGTCGCCTTCGGATCGCTACCGCGGTCGTGGTTCCAGACCGTGACGGACATGCCCTTCATCCCGGACTGCTGGACGAGCTGCTTCGCCTTGCTGAGGTTGTACGGGTAGAGCGCGTGCTTCTTGTACGACGGATACGTCGGCGGGAGGATGTTCTCCGTCGGGTTCGCGAGACCGCCGTAGATCCGGACGAGGGCCTGGCGGTTGATCGCGTAGTTCACGGCCTGGCGCACGCGTAGGTCACTGAACGGCTTCAGGCGCGTGTTCATGAAGAAGTAGTAGGTGTTGGCCGGCGTGTAGACCTTCGTCTGGTTCGAGTACTTCGACTGCAGGGTGTTCAGCCGGTCCGGCGGCGGCTGGTGGAAGTCGTAGTCGTCCTGGCCGCGCAGCGTGCGCGTCAGGGCCACGCCGTCGTCGCCGAGGATGTCGATCGTCATCCTGTCCGGGTTCCCGTCAGGGACGTCGGTGATGCCGGTGCCCTTGTTCGACTTCCACTGCGGGTTGCGGACGACGATCGCCTGCCGGTTCGGCTTGTAGCTCTGGATCATGTAGGGGCCGGTCGACGGGATCGGACTCGTCGAC
>VAYE01000109.1 GCA_005883235.1 Actinomycetota bacterium | reverse complement strand
ACGGGCCAGGCATACCTCTACATCCAGGACACGGCGTCGCAGGCGTTCGCACCCAACGCGATCGGCCCGGCAGGCGGCAGCCAGCCGCATACGAACTTCCAGCCGTACCTCTGCGTGGACTTCATCATCTCGCTCTTCGGCATCTTCCCGTCGCCGACCTAGGAGGAAGCAATGGCCGACCCGTTCGTCGCCGAGATCAGGATCTTCCCGTTCAACTTCGCTCCGAAGGGCTGGGCGTGGTGTGACGGCCAGTTGATGCCGCTCTCGCAGAACACGGCGCTCTTCTCGCTCCTGGGTACGACCTACGGAGGAGACGGCAAATCGAACTTCGCGCTCCCGGACATCCAGGGCCGGGCGGTGATGCACCCGGGCCAGGGGCCGGGCCTGTCCTTGCACGATCTCGGCGAGACGGGTGGAAGCGAGACGGTAACTCTGCTCGAGAGCGAGATGCCGGCGCATCCCCACACGATGATGGGATCCGGACCGACGGACGTCGCGGATCTCGCTGCGCCGCAACCGGATCGCATCCTGGCGAGATCGCAGAACGCGACCGCCTACCAGGACAACGTGGGCAGCAATATCGTGCAGATGTCGGATCAGACACTTGCACCGGCGGGTGGAGACCAGCCGCACAACAACATGCAGCCGTACCTGACCTTCTACTTCAACATCGCGCTGCAGGGCGTCTACCCGCCGCGTACCTGACCAAGGCCATCGAGCTTCGTCCGGTCGAGCCGGGCGACCGTGAGTTCCTCCTCCGCGTCTATGCCAGCACTCGCGCGGAGGAGCTCGCCGCGGTGCCGTGGGACGACGCGCAGAAGGACGCGTTCCTCCGCAGCCAGTTCGATGCGCAAGACGCTTGGTGGCGGGAGCACTACGCAGGCGCGAGCTTCGACGTCGTCCTGGTCGACGGCGAGGCGGCCGGTCGACTCTACGTCCACCGCGGCCCGAGCGAGATTCGCATCGTCGACATCGCGCTCCTGCCCGAGCACCGCGGAAGCGGCGTCGGGACCTCGCTCCTCCGCGACCTCCTCGCGGAGGCCGACGCGTCGGGGAAGAGCGTGACGATTCACGTCGAGCGGATGAACCTGGCGCTGCGGCTCTACGAGCGCCTCGGCTTCGCGGTCGCCGAAGACAAGGGCGTCTACCTGTTCCTCGAGCGGCCGCCGCGCTCTACGTGAAGACCGCCTCGTAGCTCCCGGCGGCGACCGGCACGAGGAAGAGGTCGAACGCGCCGAGCTCCGGGTGCTCGAGGCGGTAGATCCGCTGCGGAAGGATCGGGTCCGCCGGGCCACTGAAGACGAGCGCGAACTGCGACCGGCGCGCGGCTGCCGGCGTTCCGGACTCCGTCACCTCGGTTAGCTCGACGGCGAATCGGGTCTCCTCGTCGACCACGAGCTCGAACTGCTCGTGGAGCAGCGGCCGGAACGTCTCGGCGGTGAACGTTTCGAGCACGCTCCGAAGGCTACGGCAGAGGACGAAAGCGAGCCGCCTCGAACGTGCCATGCGTGGCTTCCCTCGAGGGCAATCGATTGCAATGGCTGTCCGACCAGCTCGTCGAGCCGACGAACCTCGTCTTCGCGATCGTCATCGCGTCGAGCCTCGAGCTCTACCGTGACGTCCTCGTGCATCCGATTCACGACCGCCACTACATCGCCGCGCTCGCCCTCGCGAGCGTCTACACGACCACGGTGTGGAGCTGGATCGGCTGGCACCAGGCGATGGCCCGCTACCCCTATGACGTGAGCGGGGGCGAGCTGAAGGAACGCTGGCGCTTCTACGCCGACCTCGGGATCGTCATCGCGTACGCCTACATGCTCTTCAGGGTCGAGCCGCTCATCACGCACCCCGACTCGAACATCCTCCCGTTCCTCGTCGGCTTTCCGATCGTGTTCATCCTCTACTTCTTCGAGAACACCCTCCGGGTGCTCCATTTCGAACAGGAGGCACGACGGCGAGTGCCGTTGACAGTGTGGCTCGCCGTGTCGGTCGCGATCACGATCTGCTATCGCTTGGCCCACGATCACTTTCAGTCGGGTGGATCTGATAAGCATGCGCGACTGTGGCTGAACGGGCTGGCGATCGTCGCGGCGATGCTCGCGATGCGGTTGTATCGCCTCCACAACGACCAGTATCGGCGGAAGCACGCGAAGACCGCGGCGTCTCCCGTCTCCTGAAGCCGCTCACAGTCGGCGTCGACATCGACGGCGTCGTGGGAGACCAGATAGCAGATGTCTTGCCGAGGATCACTGCGCGGTTGGGCGTCGCGCTCACCGCTGAGGACATCACTGAGTTCCGGCTGCCGATCGGATCGAGCGACATCGCGAGGGAGATCGAGCTGGCGCAGGGGGACTCCTCGTACATCCTCGGTATGCCTCTTCACGACGGCGCTCGGCCGATGGTCGACGAGCTCCGCAAGCTCTTCCGCGTCGTCGCGCTCACCGCCCGGCCCGCGACGGTGCTTCCGGCTACGGCCCGGTGGCTTGCGGACAACGGCGTCCGCTTCGACAGCCTGTTCAACGTCGACGAGGAGCGCAAGAGCATGTACGGGGCCGATGTCCTGATCGACGACTACGTGGGCAATCTCACCGAGTTCCTCGACTCGGGCAACGGCTACGGAGTGCTCGTCGATCGTCCATGGAACCGAGAGACGCGAAGCGCGCTCGAGAACTGGCTTCGCGAGGAGCGCTGCTTCGTCGTCGAGCGGCTGGATGAAGTTCCGCCGCTGGTCGAGCGGCTCGCTGCCTCGTTCGAGTGAGGGAACTCTCGGCAATCTCCCTCGTCGCGAGCGCGGCGCTGGCGATGGGCGGCTGCGGCTCGGGCACATCGTCGAGGAGTTCGACACCTGCGTCGACCACGACGCCTCGGTGTCGCACGTATGAGGCCGCGCGTGAGCTCCGCAAGCTGCGGGCCGATGTCGCGTCGATCCGACGCGCGGCTCGCCGGCCGACGAAGAACCCGCTGAACGGGAACCCGGCGGTGAGCGCAGCGACCGACCGCTTCCTCGCCGATCTCGGCTCGGCGCACCTCGACCTCCTCCTCGAGAACCGCCTCATCGACCACGCCGCCGCGGCGCTCGCCGGCTCCTGCACGCAGTGCTTCCAGGCGCTCGAGGCCGAGCGGCCGATCCCGGCGATCAGCCACGGCGGCCGCTGCGGCTAGCGGTCTAGTTGCCGACGACCTGGACGATCCAGCGCCGGTCGCGCTCGCGGTCGAGCTCGAGGAAGAGCACGCGCTGCCAGGTGCCGAGGCAGAGCTCGCTGTCGCGAACGGGGATCGACTCGCCGGCGGTCCCGAGCAGCATGGCCATGCAGTGGGCGTGGCCGTTCCCGAAGTCCATGTCCTCCGGGCAGATGTTCTCGGTGCGGCGATCCCAGTCGTCGTGCGCGTAGTAGGTCTCGCTCGGAACGAGCCGCTTCAGCATCCCGGCGAAGTCCTCCAGGAAGCCGCTCTCGAACTCGTTCACGCGGACGCAGCAGGTCGTGTGCGGGGAGTAGACGCAGGCGATCCCGTCCGAGATTCCGCTCTCCCGCACGGCCTCGCCGACCTCGTCGGTGATGTCGCGGACGCTCAGACCGCCCGCGGTTCGCAGCTGTCGCTCGTGCTGGAAGACCTTCACCGAACGCTCACCTCCCTCGTCGGGACCGGACCGCGCCTATTGTGACCGATCCCGCGTCCGGGACGAAACCGGAAGCGACGCGGGCCGCTAGGCGTGCTTCCACGCGACGGAGAAGGCCGTCCCGCCGGAGAGGGCCGACGTCGTCGCCTTCGTGATTCCGTTCGCGACCATGTCGATTCGGTCCGGATTGAAGCTGCCGATCGCCTGGCCGTTCACCGTGGCGGCGCTGAAGCTCGCGGTGCCGAAGTTGGTCAGCGGCAGCACGCCGCCGGAGCCCGAGGGCGCCTCGGCGATCACCTCTGCGGAGGCGAGCCGCGCACGCTTGAGCGTCTGCGTCGTCACGTAGTCGCCGCTCGAGTTGTCATGGATGTGCAGCGTGAACTTCCCTCGTCCGTCGGTCGTGACAGAGGCGCTCATCGAGTCGCCGGGCTGAACCGCGAGGCTCAGGTTGACCGGGAACTTCGGATACATCTCGTACCAGGCGTAGTACCTGGGCGTCCCGCCACTGCAGTCGGCGCTCGTGCCCGTCTGCTCCACCGTGTTCGAGCCGTCGCCGTCGAGACCGACCCAGAAGCTCGAGTAGGTCGTCTGCGACGTGCAGCTCGCCGTCGGCTGCGTCCAGTTGGCCGAGACACTTGTGTAGGTGCCGTTGATCGCGCTGTAGCCCGACCAGTTCGAGCTCGTGCTCTGCGAGATCTTGTGGTTTGGCGCGAACCGCGGCGCGCCGCTGCGGGCGCTGGACGTGGCCGGGACGATGAGCGCGACGGCAAGTGCGAGAACGCCGAGAACGAGAGCGCGACGACGCATGCGAAATCCTCCTGTGAAGTTGACCCCCTCGGGCATGGGACGATAGACCATCGAGCGGCGGATTTCGAGGCTAGGCTGCGCGGGGTCGGGCCCGTAGCTCAGCTGGTCAGAGCAGCGGACTCATAATCCGTTGGTCCCTGGTTCGAATCCAGGCGGGCCCACTCCGCCGGAAAGTCCGGCGCCTTCGCCGCCGTGACGACTTTCCGGCGTTTAGCTTGACTCCCGCACGGGCGTAGAGTCCTGCCATGGCCGATTCCCTCGCGATCGTCGGCGCGGCGCTCGGCGGCGTCGGCATCCTCACGAGCGGCGCTTCGGCGGCCTACTTTCGCTCCCAGGCGCGGGCCGCGCACCGGCAAGCCGACGAGGCGCGTCGGCAATCGGAGAGCACGAGCCGCCTCGCGATGATGGAGAGCAACCTCGGCATGTACGCGCGTTTCCGCGAGACCCGCAACCAGTTCCTCCACTTCGCGAACCTCCAGCAGGAGTGGCGCGATACGCAGCCGCGCTTCAGCGAGATGTTCGACATCTGCGGCGGCCTCGACAAGTTCATCGCCGTGCGCGAGGCGATGGACACCATCCAGGACGTTTACTTCCTCCGCAAGGACGGGTGCGTCACCGATCAGTACTGGCACGTCTGGACGAGGACCTTCTTCCGCTTCTACTCGAAGATGCCAACCTTCCTGAGGGTCTTCGACTTCGCGGCGGAGGAAGGGCTGTTGCACCCCGAGTTCGTCTCGTTCTACCGCGCGGCCATCGAGGACCAAGAGATCGCGGACCCGGCAAGCGCCGCCTGAAGCTGCCGGTCTTGCCGAAAAGATCGATCTCGTGCAGGCTACGGCGCTGTGAAGGCCATCTCCGACGTCCTCGACGAGAAGGGGCACGAGGTGCTCCAGATCGAAGGTGACGCCACCGTCCTCGACGCGATCAAGCGCATGGTCGATGAGAACGTCGGCGCGCTGCTCGTCACCGAGGGAGGCAAGGTCACCGGGATCGTCACCGAGCGGGACTACCTGCGGCGCGTCACGCTCGAGGGGCGCACGGAGGAGGAGACGAGGGTGCGCGAGATCCTGTCCGCGCCGCTCGTCTACGTGACTCCGGAGACGAGCGTCGAGGAGTGCATGGCGATCATGACGGAGCGCCGGATCCGGCACGTGCCGGTCTTCGACGGCGAGCACGAGCTCGTCGGCCTCGTCTCGATCGGAGATCTCGTGAAGTTCCAGTCGAAGGAGCAGAGCTTCCAGATCAAGTTCCTGCACGAGTACATCGAGTCGGGCTAGTAGGAGGGGCTAGCCTCCTGGGCTCGCTCAGGCGCAGGGCGTCGTGTCGTCGGCCACCGCCGCCGTGGTGAGCGCGCGCCACGCGGCCGCTGTCGTGCCGAAGAAGTCGTACAGGCTGAAGCCGAGCGTCCGGCAGCCGCGGACCGCGCGCATGAAGCCGCGAGCCTCGGCTGCTCCCGTCCTCTTCGAGATGCCGCCGACGACGTGGATCGGCACGCTCGGGTCGCCGGTTCGGGCCCGGATGATCCCGATGCTCTGCTGCACGTAGCGTGCCACGGCGATGTCGCCGTGCGCGCGGTAGCTGAAGTAGGCCATCGGCAGGAAGACGTCGTAGATCCGGTACACGTCGCTGAACGGGAAGCCGGGCCAGTACTTCGGCAGGAGCTGCATCCCGCGCGGCGAGGGGATGATCGCGCCGAGCGGATACGACGATCCGGCTGCGGCCCGAAGCGAGCGGGAGAGCGCGAGGAGCCGCGCGTTCCGC
>VAYE01000108.1 GCA_005883235.1 Actinomycetota bacterium | reverse complement strand
CTGATCGCTGACGCGCTCGCTGGGCGCGACGACGTCTTCGAGATCGTCGAGCGCGATGACGGGTTCGTCCAGGCGAGCCACTACGGGCCGGACGCGTACCTGGCGCCGTACCGGCGCTGGCCTTCGCGACAGCGGCGCGCCATGCGCTTCGTCCGCGGCCGCGTGCTCGACGTCGGCTGCGGCGCCGGCCGGGTCGCGCTGCACCTGCAGGAGCGGGACCACGAGGTCGTGGCGATCGACGTGTCGCCCGGAGCGATCGAGGTCTCCCGTCGGCGCGGCGTCCGTGACGTGCGCCTCCTCTCGATCGACGGCGTCGACGGCTCGCTCGGCGCCTTCGACACGATCGTCATGTTCGGGAACAACTTCGGCCTCTTCGGCGGCTTCGCCAAGGCCCGGCGGCTCCTCCGCCGCTTCCACCGGGTCACGACCGAGCGGGGACGGATCGTCGCGGAGACGCGCGATCCCTACGCCACCTCCGACCCGACGCACCTCGGCTACCACGACCGCAACCGCGCTCGCGGACGCATGGGTGGCCAGCTGCGCATCCGCGTCCGCTACCGCGAGCACGCGACGCCGTGGTTCGACTATCTCCTCGTCTCGCGCGACGAGCTGGAGACCATCCTCGAGGGCACGGGCTGGAAGCTCGCGCGAGTCTTCGAGGGCGACTCGGGTCTCTACGTCGTCGTGCTCGAGAAGACCGTCAGTGAAGGGGGATCGGCGGGCTGAAAACCTGGAGCGCAGGGGACCAGACGCGGAAGCGATCCCCCGCTCGGCCCGCGACCGACCGCTGGTAGAAGCCGCCCAACGAGGTGCGGGCGGTCGAGCCGTACCAGCTCCAGCGACCGTTCGCCTGCCTCTGGAGCCGATAGGTGCGGCGGCCGGCCCCCGGCCGGACCTGGCCCCACAGGACGGTCTGCGAACCGCGCCGCGCCTCCTGCGCCAGCGGCAGCGAGAAGGCCCGATACGACGGCTTGGCCACCCCCGCGATGTCGAGGAGGCCACTCTGCCAACCGCCGAGGTTCGGCTCGTCGCGGACGAGGAAGTGGATCAGCACGTCGACGCGCGGGGCGAGGTAGGCGCGCAGCGCCGCGGCTCCGAGGTACTCGGCCTGGAGGCTGTCCGAGACGCCGATGAAGCGGTCGGGCGGGTTCGTCTGGTAGCCGTACTCCGTCAACCAGATCCGCTTCGTCCCGAAGGCGCGGTCGACGTCGTGGAGGAGCTTCGGCAGCGTGGCCATGGTGATCGTGCGGCACCCGGCGCAGCCACCGTTCCACGGCGTCTCCGTGTGGGGACTCAGCGGGTACGGATTGTGCGCATAGGCGTCGAGGCGCGCGCCGGCGCGGGACATGCCCTGGATCCAGTCCACCGGCGAGACGCCGCCGGTATTGCCGCGAGGCGCGGTGACGCCGCCGGCGACGAGGGCGTGCGAGTTCACGGCGTGGATCGCCGTGTACGCGGGATTGAGCAGCCGCACCGTGTAGACCGCCGGCGAGGTCGGGCGGAGCCACCGCGCCTGGTTCGGCTCGTTCCAGATCGCCCACCGCTGCACCCACGAGTACCGCTTCGCAGCCGCGCGCGCGAAGGCCGCGATCGAGCTCGCCTGGGTCGGGGCCCACTGCGGGCCGCGATGCCCGTTCGCCCAGGTCGGGGTGCCGTAGATCGTCACCAGGGCCGCCATCCCGCGCGCCTTGAGACCCTTCAGGACGAGATCGCTCTGCGTCCAGTCGTAGGCCGGATCGCCAGGCGAGGTCGGGCTGGTCGGCTTCTTCGCCGCGATCCGGTCCCAGCGCAGGTTGTAGCGGACGATCTGCACGCCGATCGTGTGGAGTCGGTCGAGCCGCTCGGCGAGGGTCCCGGGGCCGTCCGCGATCCACGCGTCGTCCTGGATGCCGTACCGGATCGCCGGCGACGCCGAGCCGACCGCGGGCGCGGCGAGCGCGCCGACGAGGCCGAGCACGAGGAAGACCACCCTCAACCTCAAAGCGCTCGGAGGCTACCGGTCGGACTTTACGACGGTGTAAAAGACCCGTCCTACGACGAGCGCTTGGCTCGCGTCGGCTGGACGCGGCGCGGCTCGCCAGGCATCTTGGGGAAGTTCGGCGGGTAGGGCGCCTCCCCGACGCCGGCCGTCTCCTCGCGCTCGACCCACTCCAGGAGGACGCCCAGGTCGCAGACCGCGTCGTCGATCCCGGCGTGCAAGTCGCCTAGCTTCGCGAACCGGGGCGGCAACGAAGCGATCGTGAAGTCTTCCGTCTCGATCTCGGGCAGCTCGTCCCAGGCGACCGGGGCCGAGACGGTCGCGTCGGTGCGGCCGCGCACGGAGTACGCGGACAGGATCGTACGATCGCGCGCGTTCTGGTTGTAGTCGACGAAGACCTTCTCGCCGCGCTCCTCCTTCCACCAGGCGGTCGTCACGAGCTCCGGCGCGCGTCGCTCGATCTCGCGCGCGAACGCGAGGGCGCAGCGGCGGACGACGCGGAACTCCCAGCGCGGCTCGATCCGGCAGTAGACGTGGACGCCGCGATTGCCGGAGGTCTTCGGCCAGCCCACGTACCCGATCTCGTCGAGCACCTCGTGCACGACGGCCGCGACACGCTTCGCCTCCGCGAGCCCGGTGCCGGGCTGCGGGTCGATGTCGATCCTCAGCTCGTCGGGCTTCTCCGGATCGCGCCGTCGCGACGGCCACGTGCCGAACTCGAGCGTCGCGAGATTCACCGCCCAGACGACGTGCGCGAGCTCCGTCACGCAGAGCTCGTCCGCGTGCCTGCCGGACGGGAACGTCACGCGCGCGGTCTCGATCCACTCCGGCCGCCGCTCCGGAACCCGCTTCTGCCAGATCACCTCGCCGCCGGCGCCCGCAGGCTGCCGCTTCAGCTGGCACGGTCGCTCGTACGTCGCGCGGACGATCCCGTCGCCGACCGCGACGAAGTACTGGACGAGGTCGAGCTTCGTCTCGCCGCGCGCCGGGAAGTAGACCTTCTCGGGATTCGTGATCTTCACCGTGCGGCCGGCTACCTCGAGCTCGACGAACGGCGCGGCCACGGCCCCAGTATCGTCGAGACCGATCTGAAGCGGAGAAGGAGGGATTCGAACCCTCGAGAGAGGCTTGTGCCCCTCTAACGCCTTAGCAGGGCGCCGCCTTCAGCCACTCGGCCACTTCTCCGTGCCGGAGCAGGATACCGAAGGGCTCCGGCCGCTACGCTGTGGCGCTCGGAGGGGTGGCAGAGCGGTCGAATGCGGCGGTCTCGAAAACCGTTACGGGCCTCTGGGTCCGTCGAGGGTTCAAATCCCTCCCCCTCCGCTCGGTTAGCCGGATCTTGCGTCGTTGAGCGGGATTACGGCGTGATCGTGTCTTCCTGCGAGAGCCGGTTGGCCGGCCGAGTGGCGCGGGTAGGCGGCCGGTGAAGCGCTGCTGACAGTCGCGCGGCTATCGCGCAGCCAGTAGCAGGCGACGCGCGCTACTGGCTGAAGCCGCGCCGGCATAGCGAGCCGGTCTGCTGTCGGCCGGTCTACCAACGACTCGGCCCCCGACAGTCCAGGTGAGCGGATAGTCGTCGAGGATCGGGGCGCGTGGATGGAGCCTCATGGAGTCCGATGGCTGGCGGACGCCCTCCGGCCATGTGCCTGGAAGCTTGGTCGAGCGGCCTTTTGGTTCTCCTTTTCGCTGCGCCAGGCAGGAGAGCCCGCCGGTAGCAGGCCCTCCTGCCGTGGTCCGCTTCTAACCGTCGGCGGGAGCTCCACGCATCCGGAATGCTGCGATCACCGCCCTGAGAAAGCTTCCCGTCCTCGACTCTCGGTCGATATTCTGCTCGACCCTGGAGGCTCGTCGCGGTTCGCGAGCCTGGTTGGCGAGTCGCCACCTTTCTGCTTCCCGCTCAAGATCGGCCTCGTGCTCTCGTCCAAGCATGCGGTATGTCTCGTCCATGTTTTCCTCCTCAGCCGGATCCGCGGCCTAACCGTTCTGTCGGCGGGGGTAGCGGGCGACGCCGTAACCCGGAGCCAAGTCGGCGTCCTCGCGGAGGCTCGCGACCGCGAAGTTGAAGGAGCGTGCGCCGACGTCGGCGCGGCTCAACATGAAGGTGAGCTCGGTGCTCGAGAGAACGGCTTCGACGTTGTGATGGATGAAGTCGGCCGTGAACCGGCCGCCGATCCAGCGGGCGAACGTGGTCGCTTCTCCGTTCGTGAACAGGAGGAGCTCGTCGCCGCGTCCCCCGCCCGTGAACGGGTTCCGGTCGGTGTCGACGCCGAAGAGGATCCACCCGTACGGTCCGACCTCGGTCGGTCGGGCGAGCTTGACCTCGATGACGAACCGGTTCCGCTCCGGTCTGATCGTCACCTG
This sequence comes from Actinomycetota bacterium, assembly GCA_005883235.1. Next base: position 1,593 of record VAYE01000108.1, on the reverse strand, counting down.
TGTGATGTCGGGCGCGTCGCCGGCGTCGCCGACCGCATCGGCATACGTCGTCGCTGCAGCGCGGTTCGCCAGGGCGGACGGGACAGCGAGCACGGCCGCCCCGGCGATCGCCGCCAATTTGCAGGCGGATCGCGTTGATGCACCCTACGGGCCCGGCGTCGCGCATGCGACCCATGCCCGCCCCACGGCCGATCCACCTGGACGGAACGTCACGGGACGCGTGGAGTCGCCCAGGTGTACTCAGCAGGTACGACGGCTCTTCCGACATACATCGTTAGCGGGACTTCAGACCCGTCTTCTACGGCGTGGGGCGCTACCCTCCGGCGAATCCAAAGTAGCTCAGTGGATAGAGCAGCGGTTTCCTACACCTCTGCGCTTGTTCGATTCCGGCTCGGCGATCCGCCCTGCCCAGGTTTTGTTTTCAAAACAGAGAACGACCCCGGAGATCCGCGGGAAGAGCGTACTTTTCCTCAAACCCCTGAAAGGTGCGCTGGTTCTACGCCTAAGCCGCGGCGAAGAGTCGCCCTAGTAGCTAGTACGTCGCTCAGCGTTGGGGGTGCGACGAGAGCCGTCCTCGCACGAGGGGCCGGTGTGGGTTGAAGGTAATGCGGCGGCGGCCGTCCTTGGGTCTTGCTCATATGCAACGTTTCCGACGAAGTGAGCAGTAGGCTTAGATTGATGTGAAGCGGTGGTTGCTGGCCGCGCTGATTGGCGGCGTCGTTGCATCCGCTCCGCCGCCCGCGCCGGATGCCGCGCTCCCACGCGGCCCGAGCGGTCTCGCGCAGGCGCTGACGCGGACGAGGGTCGAGCTTCGCGCCGAGATCCGTGCCTGGATCACGAGCGGCGGGGCAGGGAACGGTGGCCCGCCGCGGCGGGTCGCGCTCGAGGTGCTCTACGAGCAGCGGATCGAGCGCGAGCTCGCGGCACGGCCGCGGCTCGCGCGGGCGACGATCACGCGCCTCCCGCCGGCGCTCGCCAGCCAGGTGCGGGATGAGGTGAGGTCGCAGCGCGAGCTCGGGCGGCTCGCGCGCCCGAGCTCCCTGGCGGCGGTTCGGGTTGGCCGGCCGCTCCCGGCCGACGTCCTGCTCCGCCACTACCGCGAGGCCGAGCGCCGCTTCCACGTCCGCTGGCAGGTGCTCGCCGCGCTGAACTTCGTCGAGTCGGCCTTCAACAAGCTGCGCAACCGGAGCGCGGCCGGAGCCCAGGGGCCGATGCAGTTCCTCCCCTCAACCTGGCGAAGCTACGGCCTGGGCGGGAACGTCCACGACCCCCACGACGCCATCCTTGGCGCCGCCAACTACCTGCACGCCGCCGGCGCGCCGCGCAGCTACCGCCGTGCGCTCTTCGCCTACAACCCCTCGCCGCTTTACGTCGACGCCGTCCTACGCTACGCGCGCCAGATCGAGCGCGACCGGCGCAGCTACTTCGACTACTACAGCCGCCAGGTCTTCGTTCACACACCGGCAGGCGTCCGACGGGTCACCGGCCCTCGCCGCTAGCGACGGATGCCCTCCCTAACCCGCTGCGTTGCCCGGCACGGGCGATGGCACCGCGAGCGAATGAAGTTGGCCATAGGCGCTGTCGCGGTTTGGC
>VAYE01000107.1 GCA_005883235.1 Actinomycetota bacterium | reverse complement strand
GAGCCGTGGCCCAGCGGTCGACGCCGTGCGCTTGGACGATCTCGACGGGCGCTCCAGGCGGAACGACGAGCTCCCGCACGCTCGCCTCCGCGACGTCGACGACGACGATCTGGAGCTTGTCGAGAGCCGTTTGCGCGCAGAGCCGATCGAGCGCGTACTGGCCGCGCTCGCGACACGCGCCCACCACCATCACGACGCTCAGGCGCGGCAGTCGCCGCTCGGCGACCGAGCCTGCCTGCATTGCGGCATCCTACCGAGCGGCTTTTCGCTCCGGTCCGGCGCCTAGACTCTCGCCGGTGGTGACCGAGATGGTCTCGCTCGAGCAGGCGCTCGCGGAGGTGGAGCGGCCGACGGCGCACCTCCCGCGGCTGGTCGGCCAGACGCTTGCGACGCGTCTCTACGGAAGCCGACGACTGCACCGAGCGGTCCCGACACCGCTCGCGTTGCGGCTCGCGGCGCTGCGAGGGCGGCTCGAATGGCACCTCGTCCCGCGCCGGCGGGCGCATGCGCTGCGGCTGACGGAGATGATCCGCGGCCTCTCGCCGGAGACTCCGGAGGCGGCCGTGTTCGCGCGGAGGCGGCTCGTCGAGGACGCGGTGTCCGCCGAGCTTCAGTGGCGTCCCTGGCTCGTCAAGCGGATGCCGATCGAAGGGCTGGACAGGTTCCTCGAGGCGCGCGCCGAGGGTCGCGGCGTGATCGTCGCCACCGCCCACATCGGCCCGTTCCTCGGCCTCGTACGCGGGCTCGCTGCGCGCGGGATGAAGATCTACATCTCGGGCGGCGAGTGGGGCGGACCCGACGCCCACGTCGGCCGGCGCGGCCAGTGGACTGCGATGCAGAACCGCTCGCTCGAGGAGGCCGGCTGCCGCTGGGTGCGCCGCGGCGGGTCGTACCCGATCCTGCGCGCGCTGCTCGAACGCGGCGAGGTCTGCTTCATAACCGTCGACGCGCCTGGAAGCCTCGAGGTCGAGCTTGCGGGGCATCCGGCTCTCGTTCGCGCAGGCCTCGCCTCGCTCGCGCTGGAGACGGGCGCCGCCGTCGTGCCCGGGAGGACGCTCCGGCGCGGCTGGGGGCAGGTCGGCATCCTCCGCGAGCCCGTCGACACGTCTCAGTTCGACGACCCGCTCGATCTGACCCGCCACCTCCTGGACCTCTTCGGGCGCACCTTGCTCGAGTATCCCGAGCAGGTGCACGAGAACGTGTTCGAGGTCTGGGCGGCGGCCGCACGTGGAAGGCACTTGCTGCACTCGCGATCGTCGTCGCCGGAGGTGTCGGAGGCTTCGCCGTCTACACCTTCGGCTGGCACAGTGATCGCAAGGTCTCCAGGGCCGTCGCCGCGACGGTCACGACTCCAGCCGGTACGCGGCGCGTCTACACGCTCCGCGACGGAGACGTGGTCCTCAGGCCCGAAGCGGCGGTGCGGTGCGAAGCCTCAGGAGAGGGAGGGCGTCCCAACCTGTTCTGCACCCGCATCCGCGGCGGGCGACATCAGGTCGTCTTCTACAAGGACGCCGTCCTGGTCTGGCCGCTCGACTGCCGGACCTGCGGCCCCGACGGCCCGGTGTTCGAGTACCGGTGGGGGCCGAAGCACGGACGGAAGTAGCGCTCTCGACACCGCCGAGCGTGCCGATCCGCCCTAAGATGGCGCGCCGTGGCGGAGACCGTCTCCACGAACCAGTTCAAGAACGGCATGCACATCGAGCTCGACGGCCTGGTGTGGCGCATCGTCGAGTTCCAGCACGTGAAGCCCGGCAAGGGCGGCGCGTTCGTGCGCACGAAGCTGAAGGCGCTCGAGTCCGGCGCCGTCGTCGAGCGCACCTTCCGCGCCGGCGAGCGGTGCAGATGCTGACCGTGGACGGGCGGCCGTCCGGCGTGCAGATGCCGGCCTCGCTCGAGCTGGCCGTCGCCGACACTGAGCCCGGCGTGAAAGGCGACACGGTGTCGAACGTGACCAAGCCGGCCACGCTCGAGACGGGCGCCGTCGTGCAGGTTCCCCTGTTCGTGAACGTAGGCGACCGGATCAAGATCGACCCCCGCGAACGCCGCTACATCTCCCGCGCCTGAGCCTGCTCTTCAAGACCTTCGACGAGGCGTGGGAGCACTTCCTCGCGCGCGAGGAGCCGCTCGAGAGCATGTTCGCGCGGCTCTCCCCGAGGAAGAGGAGGCAGCGATCGCGGTGTGGATCGTCGTGCCGCCGCCCGACGTGAAGGCGGCGGTCGCGGAGGCTCAGGAGGCGTTCGCGCACCTCGACTGGCTCGCGCCGCTCCCGCAGCACTTCCTGCACGTCACCCTAGGCCCCGGCGACGGCCCGGCGCCGCCGGCGACCGATCCATTTCGTATCGAATACGGCGGCGTCGGGTGCTTCCACGAGGCGGTGATCGGCGAGGTGCACGGCGAGGTTCTGCGAGGGCTGGCTGCGGCGCTGCGGCCCGATCTGGACGCGTTCCTGCCGCACCTGAGCCTCGCGTACGTGCGCGAGCGGCGGCCGCCAGACGAGCTTCGGCATGCGCTGAGGCCATTGCGAGACCTAGGGCTCGGGGAACAGCTCGTCGAGGAGGTCGCGCTCGTCCACGTGCCGTTCTCGCGGACGAGCCTCCTCGAGCCCTGGACGCCCCTGCGCACCTTCCGCCTCGGCCGGCCGCGCTAGGGTCCCGCCGATGCCCAAGCTCGTCGACACGACGATCCGTTTGCTGGGGCAGGAGCCGCTCGCAGGGCGGATGCCGACGGCGGACGTCCTGCAGCTCGCCGGGATCCTCGACGAGGCCGGCTTCGGTCTGCTCGAGATCTCCGGCGGCGGCGTCTTCGACACGGCGGTCCGCCGCGGTGTCGAGAGTCCTTGGGAGCGCATCCGCGCCATCCACGCGCGAACGAAGACGCCGCTCGGAATGGCCCTCCGCGGCCGCTTTCTCGTCGGCTCGCGGCCGGTCGACGGCGATTTCGTCCAGCGCTTCGTCTCCGCCGCGGCCGAGAACGGGATCGACGTCTTCCGGCTCCACGACCCGCTGAACGACGTCTCGAACCTGCGCGAGGCGGCCGAGGCGATCGAGGCCAGCGGGCGCGAGCTCAATGCCGGCCTCGTCTACAGCCCGGGTGCGACGGGCGAGACGGAGGCGCTCCTCGAGCAGGCCCGCAAGCTCCCTGACCTCGGCGCCGCCCGCGTCGTCCTCCACGATCCCACCGGCTCGCTCCAGCCCCATCGCGCCCGCGAGCTCGTCGAGCGCGTCTCGGAGGCGAGTGGCCTGCCCGTCGGCGTCTACTGCCAGGGCGCCTCAGGCAACGCGCTCGCCGCCGCCCTCGAGGCCGCGCGCGCAGGCGCCGACCTGATCGGCTGCGCCGTGTACCCCGTCGCGCTCGCGCTCCATCGCGTCTCCGGGGAAGGCCTGGCGCAGGCACTCTCGGGGCTCGGCCTCGAGTGCTCCGTCGACGTCGCGGCGCTCTGGCGGGCCGCCGACATCATCGACGAGCACATCGGCGACGAGCCCGTGACGCCGCTTGCTCCGCGCATTGCGGTACGCGCCGCCGAGCACAAGCTTCCGCCCGGCCTCGTCGCCGCACTCGACGTGCACCTGCGCGCGCATGCGGCGAGCGACCGTCTCGACGACGTGCTCGAGGAACTCGAGCGGATCCGCGTCGAGGTCGGCTCGCCACCCCTGGCCGCTCCAATCGGCCAGATCCTCGCCTCGCAGGCGCTCCTGAATGTGCTCTCGGCGAATCGCTACGGCACGCTCGTAGACGAGCTCCGCGCCCTCCTCGAGGGCCGCTACGGCACGCCGCCGGGTTCCGTCGACCCGACCGTCCGCCGCGCGGCGGCGCTGCTCGGCGGCGCGGGCCCCGAAGAGGAAGAGGTCGCGTTCACCGAGGTCCGCGACTCCGCCGAGGGGCTCGCGGCGAGCGAGGAGGAGCTCTTGCTCCTCGGCCTCTTCGGCGACGAGGCCGAGCCGCTGCTCCGCACGATTCGCGGGCGTAGCCGCGGCGAGGAGAGCCTCACGGGCGGCACGGTCGACCAGGCGCGGGCCGAGCGGATCCGCGAGATCGTCCGCATCGTCCAGGAGTCGGGCGTCGGCGAGGTGACGATCGAGGACGACGACCTGCGCGTGTCGGTCCGGCGGACCGAGGATCGGATCGGAGAGCTGCCGCAGGCGCCGGGCGGCGCGCCGCTCGCAGTCGAGGAGCCGGAGCCGGCGCCGGTCGAGCCCCGTTCGGACGGGCTCGTCCGCGTCGAGGCTCCGATGGTCGGCACCTTCTACCGCGCGCCGCAGCCGGGCGCGCCGCCGTTCGTCGAGGAGGGCGACCCGGTCGGGGCGGGCCAGACGCTCTGCATTCTCGAGGCGATGAAGCTCATGAACGAGGTGAAGGCCGACGTCGAGGGGATCGTTCGGACGATCTACGTCGAGAACGCCCAGCCGGTGGAGTTCGGGCAGCTGCTGTTCGAGCTCGAGCCCTTGAACGGGCGGCCGCTCGATGCACTTTAAGCGCGTCCTGGTCGCCAACCGCGGCGAGGTCGCGGTGCGCGTCATCCGCGCCCTGCACGAGCTCGGGATCGAGGCCGTCGCCGTCTACTCGACCGCCGACCGGGGCGCGCTCCACACGCGGCTCGCCGATCGCGCGGTCTGCGTCGGGCCGCCCAGCGCGGCGGACAGCTACCTCAACGTCGCGTCGCTGATCGGGGCTGCCGAGACGACCGGCTGCGACGCGGTCCACCCGGGGTGGGGGTTCCTCGCCGAGAGCGCCGCGTTCGTCCGGGCCTGCGGCGAGAACGACCTCGTCTTCGTCGGGCCGTCGGCCGAGACGATGGAGCGAACCGGCGACAAGGCGCTTGCGAAGGCGGAGCTCGCGCGGGCGGGCGTGCCGCTCGTCCCGGGCACCGAGGGACGGACGACGCTCGCCGAGGCCCGCACGGCCGCGAGCGAGCTCGGCTACCCCGTGCTCCTGAAGGCGGCCGCCGGCGGAGGCGGGAAGGGCATGCGCCACGTCGCCGGGCCGGACGAGCTCGAGCCGGCCTTCGAGCGCGCCGCGGCCGAGGCGCAGGCGGCTTTCGGCGACGGGACGCTCTACCTCGAGAAGGCGATCTCGCCCGCGAGGCACGTCGAGATCCAGGTCCTCTGCGACGTCGACGGCGGCGTGCTCACGCTCGGGGAGCGGGAGTGCTCGATCCAGCGCCGCCACCAGAAGCTGATCGAGGAGTCGCCGTCGCCCGCCCTCGATCCCGAGACGCGCGAGGCGATGGAGGCGACCGCCGAGCGGGCGTGCCGCGCAATCGAGTACACGAACGCCGGCACCTTCGAGTTCCTGCTCGACCCGGCGGGCGCGTTCTACTTCATCGAGCTGAACGCGCGGCTCCAGGTCGAGCATCCGGTCAGCGAGCTCGTGACCGGGATCGACGTCGTGCGGGCGCAGCTCACGATCGCGGCCGGCGAGCCGCTCGAGGTGAAGGGGCGCGCGCCGCGGCACGGGCACGCGATCGAGATCCGCATCAACGCCGAGGATCCCGCGAACGGCTTCGCGCCGGCGCCGGGCGTCGTGGAACGGTTCCGCCCGCCGCTCGGCCCCGGTGTGCGGGTCGACACGCACATCGAGGAAGGCGCCGTGATCCCGCCGTACTACGACTCGCTCGCAGCCAAGGTGATCGTCTGGGACGCCGACCGGCCGGCGGCGATCGAGCGGGCGCTGCGGGCCCTCGACGAGCTCGAGCTCAGGGGCGTCGCGACGACGCGCGACGTCGCGCGCGAGGTCATCGGGAGCGTCGAGTTCCGCTCGGGCGACTACCACACGGGCTTCCTCGCCGAGGCCGAGGGGCGCCTGCCGGCGCTCGCCGCGCGATGAGCGACGGTCACGTGCTGCAGGAGGACGGCGGCTCCATCACCGTGACGCCGAGCGCGCTGGCGCAGATCGTCCAGCAGGCGGCGGAGAGCGTCGAAGGCGCTCGAGTGCGGCGGCCGCGGCGCGGGCTCGACCTGCAGCTCGAGGACGGACAGGCCCGCGTCGAGCTCGAGCTGGCCGTCCGCTACGGAGTCGTCCTCCCAGACCTGGCGAGGGACGTCCAGGCGCAGGTCGCGGACGCCCTCGCGACGATGGTCGACCTCGACGTCGAGGCGGTCGACGTCTCGATCGAGGAGCTCGAGGGAGCCTGATGGCGGGGCGGCGCGCCGGCCGGCGCACGGCGCTCTTCCTGCTGTACCAGTGGGACGTGACCGGGCAGCCGCTCACGACGCTCTACGAGGGCGAGGTCGACGCCTTCGCCCGCGAGCTCGCCGAGGCCGTGGCCGCGCGCGCGCCGGAGCTCGACGCGGCGATCACCGCGGCCGCCGAGGACTGGACGGCGGACCGGCTCGGCGCGATCGAGCGCAACGTCCTCCGCATCGGCGTGCTGGAGCTCGACAGCGGCTCGGTGCCGCCGGAGGTCGCGATCAACGAGGCGATCGAGCTGGCGAAGCGCTACGCGACCGAGGACGCGGCGCGGCTCGTCAACGGGATCCTCGGCCGGATCGCGCGGGAGCGCGTGCCGTGAGCGAGCCCGAGGGCCTCGGCGCGGACGCCGAGCGGGCGCTCGAGCGCGCGGAGACGCTGCTCGATCGGCTCGAAGAGGCGCGCCGGCGGCTCGAGGCGACGGATGACGTGGAGGCCGCGACCGAGGTACTGTCAGAGCTCGCGGAGATCGCGCGTGAGATCGAGACCGAGCTCGCCGAGGCGCGGCGGCGGGCCGAGGAGGGCGCTCGTGAGGAATCCTGAGCAGCTTCGCGGACTCGCGGAGGAGTACGTCCGCGACCTGGCGCTGACGCCGGAGCTCGGGGCGCTCGAGGATCCGATCCGCTACGCGCTCGAGGCCGGGAAACGTGTGCGCGCGGTGCTCTGCCTGGCCACGGCCGAAGCCGCTGGGACGGAGCCCGAGACGGCGCTGCCGGCCGCCGCTTCGCTCGAGCTCGTCCACGCGTTCTCGCTCGTGCACGACGATCTCCCCGCCCTGGACGACGACGAGGAGCGACGCGGTCGCCCGAGCACCTGGGCGCGCTACGGCGAGGCGGTGGCCATCCTCGCCGGGGATGCGCTCCTCGCGGAGGCCTTCCGGCTTGCGCTCACCTACTCCTCGCCCGCCGTCGCACGCGAGCTCGCGCAGGCGACGCTCGGGATGATCGGCGGCCAGTACCTGGACATCACGGACACGGCTCCGGACGAGGCGACGCTGCACCGGCTGAAGACCGGCTGCCTCTTCGCCGCCTCGGTCGGCCTCGGCCTCTGGGTCGCCGAGGTGCCGGAGCGCGACCAGGCGCCGTGGCGCGCGTTCGGCGACGAGCTCGGCCTGCTGTTCCAGATCGTCGACGACATCCTGGACGGCGACGGCTACGTCCTCTCGCACGGGGCCGACGGCGCCCGGGCGCTCGCGGACGAGGCCGCGAAGCGTGCGCGCGAGCGCCTGAACGCGATTCCGGCCGACACGTCGATCCTGGCCGACATCGTGGAGGTCCTGGCGACCCGTACGGCTTGAGGAAGCGCGTCGACGTCCTGCTCGTCGAGCGCGGCCTCGCGGAGAGCCGCGCGCAGGCGCAGGCGCTCGTGCTCGCGGGTCGCGTGCCCGGCTTCGCGAAGCCGGGGACCCCCGTGGACGAGGCGACGGAGCTCGCGGTCACAGCGCCGCCGCGATTCGTCTCGCGCGGTGGCGAGAAGCTGGCGCACGCGCTCGACGTCCTCGGGGTCGATCCGGCCGGCCGCGACTGCCTCGACGTCGGAGCTTCGACCGGCGGCTTCACGGACGTCCTGCTCCAGCGCGGCGCCGGCCGGGTGATCGCGCTCGACGTCGGGTACGGGCAGCTCCACGAGCGGCTCCGCGCCGATCCCCGCGTGACCGTGCTGGAGCGGACGAACGCGCGGGCGCTCGAGGAGCTTCCGTTCGCGCCGCAGCTCGTCACGTGCGACGTCTCCTTCATCAGCGTCCGTCTCGCGCTTCCGCCCGCCCTCCGACTCGCTGCGCCGGGCTGGGAGGCGCTCGTCCTCGTCAAGCCGCAGTTCGAGGCCGGCCGCGAGGAAGTCCGGAAG
>VAYE01000106.1:9783-10214 GCA_005883235.1 Actinomycetota bacterium | reverse complement strand
CTCGTCGATGCGCCTCTTGTCCCCGCAAATCCGCATGGTTGAGCGGGTCCGATGCGCCTGTTAGGGTCTTGCGCCGTGGTCAGGCACGACGACGGGAGGAGTGGCTCGTGACAAAGCAGGAGTTCGTAGACCAGATCGCCTCGAAGACGAATCTCTCGAGGCGAGATGCAGCGCAGGCGGTCGACGCCTTTCTGGAGACGATCACCGACACGCTGAAGCGGGGGCAGGACGTCGCCTTCACAGGGTTCGGAAAATTTACGACGCAGCGGCGCGCGGCACGACAGGGCGTGAACCCGCGGAACCCAAGCCAGAAGGTGCAGATCCCGGCGGCGACCGTTCCGAAGTTCTCGGCCGGAAGCCAGCTCAAGCAGGCTGTGAAGAGCGGCGGTGGCGGCGGCTACTAGTCGCGACCCGCTCCTCCGCTTTCACCG
>VAYE01000106.1:0-9765 GCA_005883235.1 Actinomycetota bacterium | reverse complement strand
GGGGGCGATGGCGAAAGACCTCCGAGCCGAGGAGGCCGTCGCGACCGCCCGCTTCGGTGACCGGCTCGCCGAGGCCGTCGAGCGGAAGCGCAGCCAGCTCGTCGTCGGGCTCGACCCGCAGCCCGACCTGCTTCCCGTCGAGCTGCGCGGCGACTCCCACCTCGGCCGCGAGCACGTCGCGGAGGCATGCTCGCGCTTCTGCCGGGGACTCGTCGACGCCGTGGCGCCCTACGTCGTCGCGGTGAAGCCGCAGCTCGCGTTCTTCGAAGCCCTCGGCGCGGACGGCATCCGCGCATTCGAGGAGGTCTGCACGTACGCCCGCGCGGCCGAGCTGCTCGTGATCGCCGACGGCAAGCGCGGCGACGTGGGGTCGACCGCGCGTGCGTACGCGGCCGCATACCTGGAGCGCGGAGACGCCCAATCGCCGCTCGCGGACGCGCTCACCGTGAACCCGTACCTCGGCCGCGACGCGGTCGAGCCCTTCCTCGCCGCGTGCCGTCGAGACGGCGGCGGCGTCTTCTGCGTCCTCAAGACCTCGAATGCCGGCGGCGGCGAGATCCAGGACCTGGCCCTCTCGGACGGGCGGCCGCTCTGGCACGAGGTCGCCCGCCTCGTGCGCGAGTGGGGCGAGGACCTCGTCGGCGAGCACGGCCTGACGAGCGTGGGCGCGGTCGTCGGCGCCACCCATCCGCGTGCGGTCGGCGAGGCGCGGCGGGCACTCCCGCAATCGATCCTGCTCCTGCCGGGCGTGGGCGCGCAGGGCGCCACTCCAGCGGACCTGGCCCGAGCGTTCGCGAGCGGCCCGGCGAGCGCGCTCGTCGCGGTCTCGCGCTCCCTCATCTACGCGTTCCGGGTCGACGGCGCCGACTGGCGTACCGCGGCGGGCGCCGAGGCGGCGCGCCTGCAGCGCGACGTCTGGGCCGTCGCCGGCTGGTAGGCGGTGCAGGCTCCGCGGCGCGCCGAGCTCGCGCGCTACCTCGCCCCGGCAGCCTTCCTCCTCGTGCTCACGATCGCCGTGCTCCTCGTGCGCTCGGGTCTCCGCGGCAGCGGAGGCAACGGCGCGACGACGCCGCTCACCGGGCTCGTCACCGAGCGGACGACCACGACGTCCTCCACCACCACGACGACGACGACGGCGACACAGGCCGCGAAGCGCTTCTACACGATCCAGCAGGGGGACACGCTCGCCACCGTCGCGCTCAAGGTCGGCAAGACGACCGAGCAGCTCCTCGCGCTCAATCCGGGCATCGACCCGCACGCTCTGACGGTCGGCCAGAAGGTCCGGGTTGGGTAGGGGATCGGAGACGGTCTCGATCGAGGCCGTCGACACGGAGACGTTGCTGGCGGAGCTCGTGGGCCAGGTCGTCGACATCTGGGCGAACGCGCACGGGCTCGGCCGCGCGAGCGCGACCAGGCGCGAGTTCGGCGGCGACCGGGTCCCGCGCCACGCGGGCCGCGAGGGCTTCCGCTTCCTCGGCGCCTTCGGGCCGGCCGCGCGGCTCGTCGGCTTCGCCTACGGCTACAGCGGCGCTCCGGGCCAGTGGTGGTACGACAAGGTCGCCGCCGCGATCGACGCGAAGCAGCGCGCGCGGTGGCTGGAGGTGCCGCACTTCGAGCTCACGGAGATCGCGGTCGATCCAGCCCACCAGGACCGAGGGATCGGGACCCGCCTCCACGACGCGCTCCTCGAGGACCAGCCGCACGACCGCGCCCTGCTCTCGGCGCTCGCCGACAACGCGCGCGTGATCCGCTTCTACGAGGATCGCGGCTGGCGCGTGCTGCTCCCGCGGCTCCGGTTCGAGCAGGGCCGGCCGCTCTTCGCCATCCTCGGCAAGGAGCTGCGCGGGTAGCCTGAGGCCCGTGCGGGCTCGCCTGACCGTTGTTGCCGTCGCAGCGTTCGTCGTCGTCCCGTCCGCCTTCGGAGGGCCGCCGCCGGTCGCCGCTCGCGAGTACGTCGTCGAGAACGCATCGACGGGCGAGGTGCTCGCCGCGAAGGCTCCGGCTCGGCGCGTGCCGATGGCCAGCCTCACGAAGCTCATGACCGTGCTCCTCACCCTCGAGCGGGAGCCGCTCTCGCACGTCGTCACCGTCGCTCCCGGGGCAGCGTCCGTCGGCGAGTCGAGCGTCAATCTCGTGCCGGGTGAGCGGCTCACCGTCCGCGACCTCGTCGAGGCGGCGTTGATCCAGAGCGCGAACGACGCCGCCGACGCGCTCGCCTATGACATCGGCCGCGGCGACGAGGCCGCCTTCGTGGAGCTTATGAACGCACGGGCCCGGACGCTCGGGCTCCGCGACACACACTTCGCGCGGCCGGACGGGCTCGACGCCTTCGGCCAGTACTCGAGCGCACGCGACCTGACGCTGCTCGCGCGGGTCCTCATGCACCGCGCGGCGGTGCGGGCGATCGTCCGGGAGCGCACGGAGACGATCGCGGGCGGGCGCGTCCTCCACACCTGGAACGACCTGCTCGGGACCTTCCCGGGACTGATCGGCGTCAAGACCGGCCACACCCTCGGCGCGGGGTGGTGTCAGGTCGGCGCCGTCCGGGCGCGCGGGTTCACGCTGTACGCCACCGTCCTCGGCAGCCCGACGCGCGCGCAGCGGAACCACGACCTTGCGGCGCTCCTCGGCTGGGGTCTCTCGCGCTACCGGACTCTCGCCGTCGTCCAGCCGCGGCGGATCTACGCGCGCGCCGAGCTCGCCTACGGGCGTCGTCCGGTCGGTCTCGTCGCGCGCCGGCCCCTCGTCCGCGCGGTCCGCGTCGACCGGCCGCTGACGGAGCGCGTCGTCGCGCGAACCGCCGTCCGCCTCCCCGTCCACGCAGGCCAGCCGCTCGGCGTCGTCAAGGTCTTCGAGGGACGGAAGCTCATCGGGGCCCGCACGCTCGTCGCTGTTCGCTCGGTCGCGCGCCCCGGAGTCGCGGGTCGCGTCGGGTGGTACGCGGGCCGCACCGTCCACCACTTCCTGGGCTTCTTTACGTGACCCGCCCGGCAACATCCAATGTCACCGGGCGGGTCACCACGTGATCGTCACGGTGACCCTGAACGCCGCGCTCGACCGGACGGTCACCGTTCCGAACTTCCAGCGCGGCCAGCGCCACCGCGCCAGCCAGGGGCTCACCCTCGCGGGCGGGAAGGGGATCAACATCGCGCGCGCGCTCAAGCGGCTCGGTGTCCCGGTCGTGGCGACCGGCCTCGCGGGCGGCCGCACCGGCACGCGCGTCGTCGAGGAGCTCACCGCCGAGGCGATCCTCAACGACTTCGTCCGGATCGCGGACGAGTCGCGGACGACCACGGCCGTCGTCGACCCGACCTCGGGCTCCTACACCGAGATCGTCGAGTGGGGCCCGCACGTCGAGCCGGACGAGCTCGAGCTGCTGATGGAGAAGGTCCACTACCTTGCCAACGGCGCCGAGGCGGTCGTCTTCGCAGGCTCCCTCCCCCGCGGGGTGCAAGAGAGCTTCTACGCCGAGGCGATCCGCGACCTCAAGCGTCGCAACGTCCAGAGCGTCCTCGACTCCGAGGGCCAGCCGCTGCGGCTCGGGACCGAGGCGGAGCCGTTCCTGGTCTCGCCGAACCGGCCGGAGGCCGAGGCCCTGGCGGGGCAGGAGTTCAGCGACGACGAGGACTTCCTGATGGCGCTCGACGCGATCGCCGAGATGGGGAACCGTATCGCTCCCAGGGCAGGAACCGGGAAAGATGGCGTAAAACTCCGGCCGAAACGGCGTACCGCGCCGATGAGGGCTCGCCGGAAGCCGCAGCGGAAGCGGGCTACAGCGTTTCGCTAGACCCTCCTAGCTGAGCTAGCGCCGTCGGAGTCGGTTGGTACGATCGGATATGGCCTTGGAGGAGCAGCGAGCGAACGTCGAGCTCCAGTACGGGGAGGAGCTCGACCGGCTCCGGCGCCTCGACGAGAAGTTCGGCAAGGAGGGGCTCACCTTCGACGACGTCCTCCTCCAGCCGGCCGAGTCGCACGTCCTTCCGAACGACGTCTCGACGGTCACGCGCCTGACTCGCGGGATCGAGCTCGCGATCCCGATCGTCTCCGCGGCGATGGACACCGTCACCGAGGCGCGCCTCGCGATCGCGCTCGCGCGCGAGGGCGGCATCGGGATCGTGCACCGCAACCTGTCGATCGCCGACCAGGTCGCGGAGGTCGACAAGGTCAAGCGCTCCGAGTCGGGGATGATCGTCGAGCCGGTCACGCTCCCGCCCGACGCCCCCGTCGCGAAGGCGCTCGAGTTCATGGCGACCTACCACATCTCCGGCGTCCCCATCACGGACGACGAGGAGCGCCTGGTCGGGATCCTCACGAATCGAGATTTGCGCTTCCAGCGGGACACGGCCCAGCCGGTGGCGAGCCTGATGACGAGCCGCGATCTCATCACGACGCCGGTGGGGACGACGCTCGAGGAGGCGAGCGAGATCCTCGCGCGGCACAAGATCGAGAAGCTGCCGGTCGTCGACGCCGAGGGCCGGCTTCGCGGGCTCATCACCGTCAAGGACATCCAGAAGCGGATCGCGTATCCGCACGCGACGAAGGACGAGCACGGGCGGCTCCGCGTCGGCGCGGCCGTCGGGGTGGGGCCGGACGCGTTCGAGCGGGCCGAGGCCCTCGTCGAGGCCGACGCCGACGTTCTCGTGGTCGACGTCGCGCACGGGCACCACGAGAACGCCGCCGCCATGGTGGAGCGCATCAAGGCGAAGCTCGACGTCGAGCTGATCGCGGGGAACGTCGTCACCGCCGAAGGCGCGGAGGTCCTCGTCGACGCCGGCGCCGACGCCGTCAAGTGCGGGGTCGGCCCCGGGTCGATCTGTACGACGCGGGTCGTCGCCGGAGTCGGCGTGCCGCAGGTCACCGCCGTCTTCGACTGCGCGCGGACGGCGCGACCGCGAGGTGTGCCGGTCATCGCGGACGGCGGGATGCAGGCGTCGGGCGACATCGCGAAGGCGCTGGCCGCCGGCGCGGACGCCGTGATGCTCGGGTCGCTGCTCGCGGGAGTCGAGGAGAGCCCGGGCGAGGTGATGCTCCAGCAGGGTCAGCGCTTCAAGACCTACCGCGGCATGGGCTCGCTCGGCGCCATGAAGGCGCGCGGCTTCTCGAACGACCGGTACTTCCAGGACGACGTCGAGGACGTGGACAAGCTCGTGCCGGAAGGAATCGAGGGGCGCGTGCCCTACAAGGGGCCGCTGAGCGGGATCCTGTACCAGCTCGTCGGCGGCCTGCGGCAGGCGATGGGCTACTGCGGCGCCCCGACGATCGAGGAGCTGAAGGACGCGCGGTTCGTCCGCATCACACCCGCGGGGCTGCGCGAGAGCCATCCGCACGACGTCACGATCACGAAGGAGGCGCCGAATTACCGGCGCTGAGGTCGTCGCGCTTCCGGAGCCGGCTCCGGAGGAGCGCCCGGTCCTCGTCGTCGATCTCGGTGGCCAGTACTCGCAGCTGATCGCGCGCCGCGTCCGCGAGTGCCGTGTCTACTCGGAGCTCGTCCCGCACACGGTGTCGCCGGAGGCCGTTCGCGCCCGCCGCCCACACGCGCTCGTGCTCTCCGGCGGCCCGGCCTCGGTCTACGCCGAGGGCGCGCCCCGGGTCGATCCCGCGATCTTCGAGCTCGGCGTGCCGACGCTCGGGATCTGCTACGGCATGCAGCTCATGGCGCAGGAGCTCGGCGGCCGCGTCGATCGTACCGGGGTGTCCGAGTTCGGCAAGACCGACCTCGAGGCCGAGGACGACGGGGCCCTCTTCGCCGGGCTCCCTGCCGAGCAGACCGTCTGGATGAGCCACCGCGACTCGGTCGTCGCCGCGCCCGAGGGCGCACGCGTGGTCGCGGGCTCGCCGTCGACGCCGATCGCGGCCTTCGAGGACCCGGGCCGCAAGCTGTACGGCGTCCAGTTCCACCCCGAGGTCGTGCACACGCCCTTCGGCCAGGATCTGCTCAAGAACTTCCTCTACGAGGTCGCCTCCGCGCCGCCCGCCTGGACGCCCGCCGCGGTGATCGAGGAGCAGGTGGAGCGGATCCGCGCGCAGGTCGGCCGGGAGCGCGTCCTCTGCGCGCTCTCCGGCGGGGTCGACTCGGCCGTCGCCGCGCTCCTCGTCCACAAGGCGGTCGGCGACCAGCTGACCTGCGTCTTCGTCGACCACGGCCTGCTCCGTGCCGACGAGGCGCCGCAGGTCGTGGAGACCTTCCGCGGTCACTTCCACGTCCCGCTCGTGCACGTCGAGGCGCAGGATCGCTTCCTCGCGCGCCTCGAGGGAATCGGCGATCCCGAGGAGAAGCGGCGCCGCGTCGGCGAGGAGTTCATCCGCGTGTTCGAGGAGGAGGCCCGCCGGCTGGGCGGAACGCGCTTCCTCGTCCAGGGCACGCTCTACTCGGACGTGATCGAGTCGGGCGGGGCCGAGGACGGGGTGGCCGCGAAGATCAAGTCGCACCACAACGTCGGCGGTCTGCCGGCCGACATGCGGATGGAGCTCGTCGAGCCGCTCCGGCTCCTCTTCAAGGACGAGGTGCGGCGGGTCGGCGAGGAGCTCGGGCTCCCGGAGCGGATGGTGTGGCGCCAGCCGTTCCCGGGGCCGGGGCTCGCGATCCGCATCATCGGCGAGGTGACGCGCGAGCGGCTCGAGATCCTGCGCGGCGCCGACGCGATCCTGCAGGAGGAGGTGCGCCGCGCCGGTCTCTACCGCGAGCTGTGGCAGTCGTTTGCGGTCCTGCCCGCGATCCGTTCGGTCGGCGTGCAGGGCGACGAGCGCACCTACGCCTACCCGATCGTGATCCGCGCGGTGACGAGCGAGGACGCCATGACGGCCGACTGGGCGCGCCTCCCGTACGACCTGCTGGAGACGATCTCGAGCCGGATCATCAACGAGATCCCGGGCGTGAACCGCGTCGCGCTCGACGTCTCGTCGAAGCCGCCCTCGACGATCGAGTGGGAGTAGCCCTCGAGCGATTCGTCGAGGAGCTCGCCGCCGCGCGGATCGGCGCCACCCACAACCAGTACGCCGACTCGCCGCTCCGACGCGAACGGCTCGGCGCCTACCTCGAGAGCCGAAGCGGCGCCCCGTTCCTCCTCGTCGGCGAGGCGGCCGGCTATCGCGGCGCCCGCATCAGCGGCCTCGCCTTCACGTCCGAGCGGCAGCTCACCGGAGCGGGGCCCGCGGAGGCGACCGCGACGATCGTCCACCGTGTGCTCGCCGACCTCGGGCTCGAGGAGCACCTGCTGCTCTGGAACGTCGTGCCGACGCATCCTGGGACCGCGACCTCGAATCGCCTCCCGACGCGATCCGAGGTCGCGCAAGCGCATTGCTTTCTCGTCTCCCTGATGCGAGGACGGCAGGTCGTCGCCGTCGGCCGGCTCGCCGCGCGCGTCACGGGAGCGCCGTATGTCCGGCACCCGTCGCACGGCGGAGCCGCCGCGTTCGCGGAGGGTCTCCGCCGGCTGCATTGACGGGCGCCGTCCCACCTGCCAGGGTGAGCCAATGAGGGGTCTCCGGATGGCAACGGCCGTCCTCGCCATGCTGTCGCTCGCCGCCTTCGCCGGGACTGCGCGCGCGGACACCCCGGGCGACGCGCGGGCGGTGGCCGATCGCTTCATGAGCGCGCTCCTCGCGGGCGATGCCACGACGGTGTGCAGCCTCTTCACGCCGCGCGCCCTCACGGCGTTCGGCGGCGCCGACTGCGTGAACCGCTTCTCCGCGAGCGATACGAGCAGCAGCGACTACGACGCGCTGGACACGCTCGGGAAGGCGTACATCGCCGCGCGCAAGAGCTCCGCCGCGCGCCACGGCGACTTCGTGAAGAAGGGCTTCACCGTCAAGTCGCTCGCGCGGTCCATGGAGCGTATCGACGGCGACCTGACGGTCAAGGTGGGGAAGGGGCCGCTGGCCGCCAAGGGGCAGCTCTCGACGACCGTGGTGCTGGACAGGCGCACGTCGGCCCGCCGCGTCGTCATCTACGTCGAGGGTGACAGCGGCGCGATCTACCGGGCGACCGGCACGGCCTTCTCCGACCCGTCCGTGAAGAAGGTGGCGGACGGAATCCCGGAGGCGCCGAAGCCCCAGCCCGCGCCGGCGACGTACTCGATCGACTCCGTGACGGTCGCCGCCGACGGCAAGGCGTTCGTAAGCGTCACGATCAACGACCCGAGCTCCACGCCCCCGATGTCGCCGCTCGTCCTGCTGCTCGCACCGACCGACCGCGGCTATCTCGTGGACGACATCCTCATCCCGATCGTCTCGACGATCTCGGGCGGCTAAGGCACCGCCAACGGTGCCGCCTTCAGGATGCGCGGGCTCTGCCCGTGCATCCGTCTGAAACGACCGGTCGACCCGTCGGCCTTCCGCCCGGACCGAAGGAAGGCACCGCTCGCGGTGCCGCCTTCAGGATGCGCGGGCTCTGCCCGTGCATCCGTCTGAAACGACCGGTCGACCCGTCGGCCATCCGCCCGAACCGAACGAGCGCCGCTGCTACAATCGGCCGCCGGCGGACGGGGGTGTCCGCCGCTTCTTCGTCTGACATGAAGACCTACAACGCAAAGCCGGGCGAGGTCGAGCGCCGCTGGTACGTCGTCGACGCCGACGGCCAGACGCTCGGACGCTTGGCGACCCGCATCGCCGACACGCTGCGCGGCAAGGGCAAGGCGCAATACACGCCGCACGTCGACACCGGCGACTTCGTCGTCGTCGTGAACGCGGAGAAGATCCTCGTGACGGGGAACAAGCTCGACCAGAAGCGCTACTACCGCCACTCCGGGTATCCCGGAGGCCTGCGCAGCCGGACGCTCCGCGAGCAGCTCGAGCGGCGCCCGACCGAGGTGATCCGGAAGGCCGTCAAGGGGATGCTCCCGCGGAACCGGCTCGCCCGCCAGCAGCTGAACAAGCTGAAGGTCTACGCGGGCCCCGACCACCCGCACGAGGCGCAGGCGCCGAAGCCCCTCGAGGTGAGCCGCTAGTGGCCGAGCGCGCGCAGTACCTGGGAACCGGGAAGCGGAAGACCTCGGTCGCGCGCGTGATCCTGCGGCCGGGCGACGGTGCGACCTGGTTCAACGGGCGCACGATCGAGGAGTACTTCCCGCGCGCCACCCACCGCGTCCTCGCGCTCGCGCCGCTCAAGGTCGCGGAGGCCGAGGGGACGTACGACATCCGCGTGCGCGTGCACGGCGGCGGCCCGAGCGGCCAGGCGGGCGCCGTCCGGCACGGAATCGCGCGCGCCCTCGTCGAGGCCGACCCGAACCTGCGCGTGCCGCTCAAGCGGGCCGGGTTCCTCACCCGCGACGCGCGGATCGTCGAGCGCAAGAAGGCCGGGCTCCACAAGGCCCGCCGCGCGCCGCAGTTCTCCAAACGTTAGCGTGACGTCCGTAAGCTCTCGCGCCGTGGCCAGGCGCTATTTCGGCACGGACGGAGTCCGGGGAATCGTCGGCGACGTCCTCACCGCCGACCTCGTCGAGCGGCTCGGACGGGCGGCGACGATGTGGTCGGGCAGGGGCCGAGTCTTCGTCGGGCGTGACACGCGCGGCTCCGGACCGGAGCTCGAGGAGGCCTTCGCCGCAGGCGTCGTCTCGGCGGGTGGGAGCGCCGTTTTGGCCGGCGTCCTGCCGACCCCGGCCGTCGCGCTCCTCGCCCTCGACCTCGGCGTGGTCATCTCGGCCTCCCACAACCCGCCCGAGTTCAACGGCGTCAAGTTGTGCGACCGCGACGGGCAGAAGCTCTCCGACGATGCCGAGGAGCAGATCGAGGCGCTCCTCGACGCCCCGCCCTCGGGAGGCGGCG
>VAYE01000105.1 GCA_005883235.1 Actinomycetota bacterium | reverse complement strand
ACGGAGGAGACGGAGGAGGAGTTCACGCGCCTCCTGCTCGACGAGCTCGAGCACACGATCGAAGCGGCAGGGCCAGAGACGATCTGCATGGTGATCTTCGAGCCGGTGCAGAACGCCGGCGGCTCGTTCACGCCTCCGGCCGGATACTTCGCCGGCGTCCGGGAGCTCTGCGACCGCTACGAGATCCTCCTCTGCGCCGACGAGGTGATCACCGGCTTCGGCCGCCTCGGCGCGTGGTTCGGGTCGGAGAAGTACGACATCCGGCCGGACCTGATCACGATCGCGAAGGGCCTCTCCTCGGCCTACGCGTCGATCGGCGGCGTCGTCGCGACGAACACGGTGATGGAGCCGTTTCTCGAGTCGACGAGGATGTACACGCACGGCATCACGTTCGGCGGCCATCCCGTGCAGGCGGCGATCGCGCTGAAGAACCTCGAGATCATGAAGCGCGAGCGCGTCGTCGAGCACGTCGCCGAGCAGCAGAACCGGTTCCGCAAGACGCTCGCGCAGCTGGTCGACCTGCCGATCGTCGGCGACCTCCGCGGCACCGGGTTCTTCTACGCGCTCGAGCTCGTGAAAGACAAGGAGACGCGCGCGACCTTCGACGACGACGAGTGCGAGACGCTCTTGCGGGGATTTCTGTCGCCGAGGTTGTTCGAGGCGGGCCTCATCTGCCGCGCCGACGATCGTGGCGACCCCGTCATCCAGATCTCGCCGCCGCTCGTCGCCGGGCAGCAGGAGTTCGACGAGATCGTGAGCATCCTCGGCGACGTCCTCACCGAGGCCGGGGAGCGCATGCGCTGATGGCCGTCGAGCCGCAAACCGCCCCGCCCAAGGCACCGCCGGCCGCCGCGAAGGTCGTCGACGTCCGCCTCGAGAGCGTCACGAAGCGGTTCGACGACGTCGTCGCCGTGGACGACCTCTCGCTCGAGATCGAGCAGGGCAGCTTCTTCGCCCTTCTCGGCCCCTCGGGCTGCGGCAAGACGACGACGCTGCGCATGATCGGCGGCTTCGAGGAGCCGAGCGACGGGACGATCTACCTCGGCGAGCGCGACGTGACGGGTCAGCCGCCGTACCGCCGCGACGTGAACACCGTCTTCCAGTCGTACGCCCTCTTCCCGCACCTCTCGATCTTCGAGAACGTCGCCTTCGGCCTGCGGCGGCAGGGCGCGGGGCGGAAGACGCTCGGCGGCCGCGTGCTCGAGATCCTGCGGCTCGTCGAGCTGGAGGGGATGGAGCGTCGGAAGCCGCGCCAGCTCTCGGGCGGCCAGCAGCAGCGGGTGGCCCTTGCGCGCGCGCTCGTCTGCAGCCCCCGCGTGCTGCTCCTCGACGAGCCGCTCGGCGCCCTCGACCTCAAGCTCCGGAAGCAGATGCAGCTCTTCCTGAAGCGCATCCAGCACGAGATCGGCATCACGTTCATCCACGTCACGCACGACCAGGAGGAGGCGATGACGATGGCCGACCGGATCGCGGTCATGGACAAGGGCCGGATCGAGCAGCTCGGCTCGCCCGACGAGCTCTACGAGCGGCCCGAGACGCCGTTCGTCGCAGGGTTTCTCGGCGTCTCGAACCTCCTGCCGGGCACGAAGGCCGGAGAGGACAGCGTGCGCCTGGACGACGGGACGCTGGTGCACGTTCCCGCCGAGGCGCTCCGCGCCCGCTCCGGGCGCGTCGCCGTCGGCATCCGCCCGGAGAAGATCCGCATCGACGGCGACGAGGCGAACACCCTCGCCGGCGCCGTCGCCGAAAGCGCGTACGTCGGAGTGGCGACCCAGTACATCGTCGAGACCGGCAGCGGCAGGCTGACCGTCTACGTCCAGAACGTCCGGCCGGGAGCCGAGGGGGCGGCTCCGGGCGACCGGCTCACGCTGAGCTGGAGTCCGGACGCGACCTTCGTCGTCGATTCCACGGAGGGATCCCCATGATCGACCAAGAGCTCACCCGACGCCAGCTGCTCGAACGAGCGGCCGTCGGCGGTGCGGCCCTGACCCTGCCCGGCTTCCTGGCCGCGTGCGGCGGCGGCAAGAGCGCCGCCACGACCGGCAGCTCGGGCGGGCAGAAGCAGCTCGCGAAGACGCTCAACTTCTCGAACTGGCCGCTCTACATCGACATCAACCCGAAGACGAAGAAGCACCCGTCGCTCGACCAGTTCACGAAGCAGACGGGCGTGAAGATCAGCTACGTCGAGGACATCAACGACAACGACCAGTACTTCGGGAAGATCGAGGGCCCGCTCTCGCAGGGACAGTCGATCCACCGCGACATCATCGTCCTCACCGACTCGTCCGGCCTGCCGGCTCGCATGATCCAGCTCGGCTGGCTCGAGAAGCTCGACAAGTCGGCGATCCCGAACATGAAGAACCTCCTCCCGGCGCAGCAGCACCCGAGCTGGGACCCGCACCGCGACTACAGCCTCCCGTGGCAGTCCGGGATGACCGGGATCGGCTACAACCCGGACAAGGTCGGCGGCGAGATCAACTCCGTCGAGCAGCTGCTCACGGACAAGAAGCTCAAGGGCAAGGTCACGCTGCTGACGGAGTTCGGCGACTCGATCGGGCTCGTCATGCTGGCGAACGGCGACGACCCCTCGCACGTGACGAAAGCGGGCTTCGACAAGGCCGTCAAGACGATCAAGAAGGCCGTCGACTCCGGCCAGATCCGCCAGTTCACGGGCAACGACTACGCTCCGCTCCTCGCGAAGGGCGACGTCTACGCGTGCTTCGCCTGGTCGGGCGACCTCGTCCAGCTCCAGGCCGACCACCCGGGCCTGAAGTGGGTGCAGCCGACCACGGGCGGGATGATCTGGACCGACAACATGCTCATCCCGAAGGGCGGCAACGTCTACACGGCCTCGACCTACATGAACTTCTACTACGAGCCCAAGATCGCGGCCGAGGTCGAGGACTACGTCAACTACATCTGCCCGGTCACCGGGGCCGACAAGGTGCTCCGGAAGACCGATCCGAAGGTCGCGAACAACCACCTCATCTTCCCGACGAAGAAGATGCTCGACAACGCCCACCAGATCGACTCGAAGGCCGTCAACAACAAGAGCTACAAGCAGCAGTTCCAGGCGCTCATCGGTGCCTGAGTGACATGAACGGATCGACCGGTCGTTTCAGACGGACGCGCGGGCGGAGCCCGCACGTCCTGAATGTCGGCACCGCAAGCCGCGCCTTAGTCGGCGCATAAAGGTCCGGAACGTGGCTTTCCTTCATCGCCACCGGTGGCTGACGCCGTACCTCCTGCTCGGGCCCGGGATGGCGTGGCTCGCCGTCTTCTTCCTCGTCCCGATGGTGTACCTCGGGAAGACCTCGCTCGAGCAGGGGCTCTTCCCCCTCTTCACGTTCAAGTGGGCCTGGGGGAACTTCCACGACGCGATCTCGCTCTACCACGTCCAGTTCGTCCGCTCGTTCGAGTACTCGGGGCTCGCGACCGTGATCGCCCTCGTCGCGAGCTACCCCCTCGCGTACTGGATCGCCTTTCGCGGCGGGCGCTGGAAGAACCTCTTCCTGCTGTTCGTCATCGCGCCCTTCTTCGTCACGTACCTGATCAGGACGCTCGCCTGGGAGACGATCCTCGCCGACGACGGCGTCGTCGCGCGGACGCTCCGGCAGATACACGTGCTGGGTTCGAACGGCCGGCTGCTCGCGACCTCGATCGCCGTGATCGCGGGGATCACCTACAACTTCCTGCCCTTCATGGTCCTGCCGCTCTACGTCTCGCTGGAGCAGATCGACGGGCGGCTGATCGAGGCGGCGCAGGACCTCTACGCGTCGCGGTGGAAGGCATTCCTGCGCGTGACGCTGCCGCTCTCGCTGCCCGGGATCTTCGCGGGGACGCTGCTGACGTTCATCCCCGCGGCCGGCGACTTCATCAACGCCCAGCTGCTCGGGACGCCGAAGCAGTACATGATCGGCAACGTCATCCAGTCGCAGTTCCTGTCCGTCCGCGACTACCCGTCGGCGGCCGCGCTCTCGTTCGTCTTGATGGCGACGATCCTGATCGGCGTCCTCGCCTACGCGCGCATCCTCGGGACGGAGAAGCTCACCGGATGACGACGCTCGCCCAAGCGCTTCCGCGCCGGCGCAGCCTCGGCCTGGGCTGGATCCGGAACTACGTCCTGACCGTCTACGCCGGGCTCGCGCTCGTGTACCTGTTCCTACCGATCGCCGTCGTCGTCCTCTTCTCGTTCAACAACCCGGCGGGCCGGTTCAACTACACCTGGCAGGGGTTCACGCTCACCAACTGGACCCACCCGCTGAACTACCCGGGCCTGTCCGGCGCGCTCAAGGTCAGCATCGAGATCGCGATCCTCTCGAGCCTCGTCGCGACCGCTCTCGGGACGTTGATCGCCCTCGCCCTCGTCCGCTACCGCTTCAAGGGCAGCGGGCTCACGAACCTCCTCATCTTCATGCCGATGACCACCCCCGAGGTCGTGATGGGAGCGTCGCTGCTCGCCCTCTTCGTCGGGCGCGGGGTCGTGCTCGGCTTCCTGACCATCTTCATCGCGCACGTGATGTTCAACATCAGCTACGTCGTCGTGACGGTGAAGGCGCGGCTCGTCGGCTTCGACCGGCACCTCGAGGAGGCGGCGATGGACCTCGGCGCGAACGAGTGGACGACCTTCCAGAAGGTGACGTTGCCGCTGATCGCGCCCGGGATCATGGCGGCGGGGCTGCTCGCGTTCGCGCTCTCGGTCGACGACTTCGTGATCACGTACTTCAACTCCGGCTCGACGACCACGTTCCCCCTGTTCGTCTGGGGCGCGGCCCGGGTGGCGCTCCCGCCGCAGATCAACGTCATCGGGACGGCGATCTTCGTCGTCGCCGTCGGCGGGATGCTCGTGAACATCGTGTTCCAGAACACGCGTGCGGCGCGCGCGAGGAGGCCCGCGTCGACGGCGTAGAGCCCCGTCTCCCGCCCTGGTGGCTCGACGAGGCGGGGGAGGTCGAGGAGGCGCCGCCGCTCGAGGGTGACGCCGAGGCGGACGTGGCCGTCGTGGGCGGCGGCTACACCGGGCTCTGGACGGCGCTGGCCGTGCGCGAGCGCGAGCCGGCGGCACGGGTCGTCGTGCTGGAGGCGGAGGCCTGCGGCGCCGGGCCGAGCGGGCGGAACGGAGGCTTCTGTCACGGCTACTGGGCGGCGCTCGCGGCCGTACGGGAGGTGCTGGGAGACGGGGGCGCGCTCGAGGTCGTCCGGGCCGCCGAGCGGATCATCCCCGCCGTCCGCGCGCTCGAGGACGACGTGTGGCTGCGGGAGGGCGGGATGCTGAAGGTCTCCGCGGCGCCCGCACAGGACGAGGCGGTCGACCGGGCCGTCGAGGCGGCGGGCGCGCTCGGCGTCGAGGACGAGGCCGTTCCGCTCGGACGCCAGGAGCTGGCGGAGCGGATCCGGTCCCCGGTCTTCCGCAAGGGCGTCTACTTCCGCGAGGGCGCGACCGTGCAGCCGGCTCGCCTCGTGCGGGCGCTGCGGTCGGCCGTACGGCGCGGCGCGGAGCTGCACGAGCGGACGCCCGTGGTGCGGATCGAGCCGGGCGAGCTGACGACGCCGCGCGGGCGTGTCCGCGCGCCGGAGATCGTCGTCGCGACGAACGCCTGGATGACCGGCTGGCGGCCTCTGCGCGGCCGCGTCACGAACTTCGGCTCCTACGTCGTCCTCACGGAGCCGGTGCCCGAGCTCGTGGAGCGGATCGGCTGGACGGGCGGCGAGGCGATCGTCGACGGGCGCATGTTCCTGCACTACTTCCGGACGACGAACGACGGGCGTGTCCTGATGGGGAGCGGCTCCGGGCCGATCGGCTACGGCGGGCGGGTCGACGAGCGCTTCTCGCGCGACCGCGCCACGGCGGCGCGCGCCGAGGCCGGCCTGCGACGGCTCCTCCCGGACCTCGCCGAGGCGCGGGTCGAGCGCGCATGGGGAGGACCGATCGACGTGTCGGCCGACCACCTGCCGTTCTTCGGCACCGTCCCCGGCGCGCGGATCCACTACGGCGCCGGCTACTCCGGTCACGGCGTGGGGCCGAGCTGGCTCGGCGGACAGATCCTCGGCTCGCTGGCGACGGGCCGCGACGACGAGTGGACGTCGCTTCCGCTCGCGACGCGACGCGTCCCGCGCCTCCCGCCGGAGCCGCTGACAAGGATCGGCGGCGGCCTCGTTCGCGCCGCGATCAT
>VAYE01000104.1 GCA_005883235.1 Actinomycetota bacterium | reverse complement strand
CTCCACGCGGCGCGACTCGTTTTCCCGCATCCGATGAGCGGCGATCCGGTCAAGGCCGAGTCCGCGCTGCCGCCCGACCTCGAAGCCGCCCTCGAGGCGGCTCGGCTCAGTGGAAGGTGAGGCGGCCGAGCGGCCAGTACGTGAGCACGACGCGTCCGATCAGCGCGCTCAGTGGGAGCGGCCCGAAGCGGCGCGAGTCGCACGAGCGCCCGCGGTCGTCGCCGAGCACGAAGTAGGAGCCGGCCGGCCCGCGCTTCCAGAGACCGGACTCTCGAGCCGCCGCGGCGGCGTAGGGCTCCGCCAGGCGCCGGCCGTCGACGAGCACGGTGCCGCGTACCTCGGAGACGGTCTCGCCGGGGAGTCCGACGATGCGCTTGACGAAGACTGTTCCCCTCGAGTCGCCGCAGGCGCGCGCGGCCGAGGCCGAGCGGAACGCGACGAGATCGCGCCGCCGAGGCGAGTCGAAGAGGTACGAGAGCCGGTCGATCACGACGCGGTCCGAGGTCGCGGCGCGACAGCCCCGATCACGACCGCCGCAGCGCAGAGTCGGCGTCATCGAGGCGCTCGCGACGGTGTATGCCGGGAGTGACCAACGCAGGCCGGCGACCAGGACCACGCCGGCGGCAGCGAGCACGACGAATCGGCGCGGCCGGCGAGCCACGCCGGGAAGTTAACACGCTCGGCAGGTGTGTGTCCGCATTCATTTGACAATCGGCTCGTCTGGTTCTAACGTGCCTCGAGGACGTTTCGAGAGGAGGGTCGATGCGCGCACGGCTGGTGGTGACGATCTGCGTCGCACTCGTCGTCGCCCTCTCGACCGGCGGAGCCTCCCGAGCGTCGTTGCCGGGCGGTTACACGGAGGTCGTCGGCGACTTCATCGGCTTCGACAAGTGCGTCGCCCCGTCGACCGCGACGATGAGCAACTGGTGGGCGAACTCGCCGTACTTCTACTACGGCGTGTACATCGGCGGCATCAACCGCGCCTGCAGCAACGGGAACCTCTCCGCCTCCTGGGTCACGACGGTTGCGAACCAGGGCTGGGGGCTCCAGCCGATCTGGGTCGGGAACCAGGCGCCCTGCGCCGGGTATGCGCACCCGATCAGCTACGACGTCGCGACGGCGAAGCAAGAGGGGATCGACTCCGCCATCAACGCGATGAACACCGCGTTCGGCTTCGGGTTCGACATCGGCACGATCATCTACCTCGACATCGAGGGCTACAGCAGCTCGTCGACGACGGCGTGCCGGAACGCGGTCAACTCGTACGTGAACGGCTGGTCCTTCCAGATGAAGCAGAACTACTCGTCACTGGCCGGCGCGTACGGGTCGACTTGCGACTCGTTCGTCTCGGACTGGGCCGGGCTCGCGAATGTCCCGAACGACGTCTTCCCGGCCGCCTGGAATCAGGTGCACAGCGTCTGGAACCTCTCCTGCCTCTCGAATCCATACTGGGTCGGTGACCGCCGGATCCACCAGTACAACGGCAACGTCAACCAGACCTACGGCGGGGTGACGCTCCAGATCGATCCGAGCTGTGGCCTCGGCCACGTCGCCGCCGGGGCCCTCGGCCTCGACGAGTCCGACGCACCCGGGACGAACGAGTCGAACGGCCCGTCGGAGGATCCATCATGCTGAGGCGCATCGCGCGGCTGCCGCGACAGCACAGGCTCTTGATCGCGCTCGGCGCGGCGCTCGCCCTTGGAGCGGCGGTCGGCGGCGTGGTCGTCGCCGCGGGCGGCTCCCACAAGGCGTTCCCGGCCTCGGCGCGGGCTCAGGTGAGCAGCGCCGTCCTCTCCTCGCATGTTCGGGACGCCGAGCTCGTCACGCCCTCGACCGGGTGGGCGCTCACGACGGGTCTCCTTCGGACGACGAACGGCGGCGCGGCGTGGGCCGACATCACCCCGCAGGGGGTCGATGCGGCCAGGATCCGCGCGGTGTCGTTCCTCGACCCGAGCCACGGCTGGGTCCTGACCTCGCGCGAGGCCGCCGCAAACGCAGTTCAGCTCGTCGCGTACCGGACGACCGACGGAGGACGAACCTGGGCGGCCGCCGACGTCGGGCAGCCCAGCGCTGCTCAGGCCGACGCCGTCGCCTCGCCCGCCTCGTTCGCCTTCACCAATCCCCGCCGCGGCTGGCTGTCGACGTCGCTCACCTCCAGCGCCGCCTTCAGCCGTGGAGAGCTCTTCTCGACCTCGGACGGCGGGGCCACGTGGAAGGCGCTCACCATCCCGATCGGCGCGCCGGTCGAGTTCCAGAGCGTCCAGGACGGCTGGTCGGCGGGCGGCGTCGGCGACGGTCAGCTCTACGTGACGCACGACGGGGGAACGAGCTGGAACGAGGCGCACGTCTCGGCGCCCGCCGGTGACGAGGACGCGACCGTCGCCTATGCGCTTCCCACCTTCACCAGCGGGCGGGTGGGCGCCCTTCCGGTGACCTTCGCGCACGGCCCGCAGTCCGAGCTCGCGTGGTACCGGACGGACGACGGAGGCAGGAGCTGGACGCTCGCGAAACGGTTCCAGCTGGGCCAGGCCGCCGAGCCCGGGACGGCGGTTCCCACGGCGTTGAGCCCCGACGGCGCCTGGATCGGCGCCCTCGGCCGGGGACAGCGCATCGGCGTCGTCACGAACGGCGGGGCCGGCTCGTCCGACCGCCCGACGACCGGTCTGCCGCTCACGGCCGACTCGGCGGTCGTCAAGCTCTCCTACGGATCGGTGAACGCCGGCTGGGCGCTCCTCCGAGGCTCGTCCTGTGCGCAGTTCAAGTCGGGGTGCTCGAGCTACGAGGCGCTGTTCCGGACGACGGACGGCGGCGCCTCCTGGAGCCAGATCACGCCCTCGTAGACAGCTACGAGGTGGGCTTCGCCCGCTTCGCCTCGTAGAGCCGTACGTCCGCGAGCTTGTAGAGGGTCGCCGCCGACTCGCCGTCGGACGGGTAGTGCGCCAGGCCCGGGCTGATCGAGAAGCCCGCCGGAAGCTCGCCGCGGGAGGCGCACTCGTCGATCCGGTCCTGGATCCGGGCCAGGAAGCGCCCGCCCGTCTCGGGCTCGCTCTCGACCAGCACGACGGCGAACTCGTCGCCGCCCATCCGGCCGGCGAGATCCGAACGACGGAGCCCGTCCCGCACGAGACGGGCGACCAAACGCAGCACGCGGTCGCCCTCCGGGTGCCCGTACGTGTCGTTCACGAGCTTGAAGTCGTCGACGTCGAAGAAGACGAGCGTGAGGCCGTGCCGGTAGCGTCGCGCGCGCTCGAACTCGAGCTCCAGCTCGTCCGTGAACGCCTGGTGGTTCAGGAGCTCGGTGAGCGGGTCGCGCCGCGCCCGGTAGGCGAGATCGGTCGTGACGCGGTCGAAGTAGGCGACCACGCACTCGGTCACGAGCCGGTCGATCGTGTCGTTCAGGCGCCGCTCGACGAGGAGGACGTCCTCCGCCGTGATCGTGGCGGACCGCTCGGAGACGAACCGCCACAGCACGCGCCGCAGGAGCAGGAACTCGGTGACGATCTCACGCGGCGCGAAGCCGAGCGCCTCTCGCTCCCGCGCGTGGTCGCGGACGATCGCCGCGAGCTGCCCGCCCGGGCGCATGCGCCCGGGCTGCGGGTCGGCGAGCTCGCGCGCCAGCACGCCGATGAACGTGGGAATGTCCCCGTGCTGGCCGAGCTGGCCGAGCCGCGCGAGGGAGGGCATCGCGTCGTCGCGAAGACCCTCTTCGACCACCTGGAGCGCGAGCGTCCAGGCGCCCTCGCGCATCTCCGCCGCCAGGGCGGCGATCGCCGCGCCGACCTCGGCGGACCCGGCCTCCACAGGCTCAGCATAGAAGCCGTTCCGGCGAGCTTGGGCTAAGATGCAGCGGTTTTTGCACCCAACCCGGCGGATCCGCCCGGTGGCGGTGCCGGCGTGAAGAGCGTCGGTTCCACCGCGGCCCCGCCGGCAGCAGTCCAACGTCAACCGAAAGGGGCCATAGGTGCCAGTCGTCTCCATGCGCGAGCTCCTGGAGGCCGGAGTCCACTTCGGCCACCAGACCCGCCGCTGGAATCCCAAGATGCGGCGCTTCATCTTCACGGAGCGCGGCGGGATCTACATCGTCGATCTGCAGCAGACCCTCGAGCTGCTCGAGGAAGCCCACGGCTTCGCCCGCAGCCTCGGCGAGCGGGGCGGAACCATGCTCTTCGTCGGGACGAAGAAGCAAAGCCAGGACGCCGTCGAGGACCACGCCTCCCGCGTGAACATGCCGTACGTGAACCACCGCTGGCTCGGCGGCCTGCTCACGAACTGGCGGACGATCTCCGACCGGATCGACCACCTTCACGAGCTGCGGCGGCTGAAGGAGGAGGGTCAGCTCGAGCTCCTGCCCGCGAAGGAGCGCATCGCGATGCTCGCCGAGCTCGAGAAGCTCGACGCGAACCTCGGCGGCGTCGCGCAGATGCGCCGCCAGCCGGACGCCGTCTTCATCGTCGACCTCCGCAAGGAGCAGCTCGCCGTGCGCGAGGCGCGGCGGCTCGGCCTGCCGGTCGTCGCGCTCGTCGACACGAACTGCGATCCGGACGAGGCCGACTACGTCATCCCGGGGAACGACGACGCGATCCGCTCGTGCAGCCTGATCGTCCGCGCGATCGCGGACGGGATCGCGGAGGGCCAGACCAAGGCCTCGGTCCGCGACTTCACTCCCCCGAAGGCGGAGAACGGCGACGCGCCTGCGGCCGAGGAGGTCGAGACCGTTCCCGAGGGCGACTACGAGCAGGTGAGCCCCGGCGAGGAGCCGGTTGCCGAGCCTCCCGCGGCGCCGGAGGAGACGG
>VAYE01000103.1 GCA_005883235.1 Actinomycetota bacterium | reverse complement strand
ACATGACGAACTGCGGCGTGCCCTTCATGAAGAGCGCGACCGGCTCGTTCTCGATGACCTGCTGGATCGTCTCGCGAAGCTCGCTCATTCGGTTCCCCTCGTCGTGATACGCAGCTCATGAATGGTGCCATCGGCGAGGGGGTCTGCGAGCGCCGCGTAGACGAGCCGGTGCTGCTCGACGAGCGAAAGCCCGTTCAGGCGTGGGCTTGTGACGCGCACCTGGAAGTGGTCTCCGCCTCCGGTCCGGTCCTCGACGGAGAGCTCGGTCGCGTCCGGAAACGCCTGCTCGAGGAGCTCTCGCAACCGCTCGAGACCGCTCACCGGCGGTGCGCGAGGTACTCGAGCAGGTCAGAGCGGGTGAGGACGCCGATCGGCTTCCCGCCTCGCGCGACGACGATCGCGTTCGTGCGTCCGGTCAGGGTGGCGAAGACCTCGTCGAACGACTCCCCGGCCTCGATCGTCGCGAGCGGAGGCTGCATCGCGCCGACGACGTCCTCGTGGAGCGCGTCCGGGTTCTTGAAGACGCGCTCGAGGAGGTCGCGGTCGTGGAGCGAGCCGATCACGTCCGCGAGCGAGCTCACGTCGCCGTCGCGCACGACGGGGATCTGCGAGATCGAGTAGCGCTGCATGACGTCGATCGCCTCGCCGACCTTCTGGTGCGACGCGATCGTGACGAGGTCAGGCACGTCCGCCTCCTCGTAGCGCTTCGAGCGGAGCACCTGCTCCACCGTCGGCGCCGCCGCCTGCCGGCCGACGAAGCCGTGCTCGAGCATCCAGTTGTCGTCGAAGAACTTCGACAGGTAGTTGCGGCCAGTGTCCGGGATCATCGTGAGGATCCGCGCGTCCGGGCCGAACCGCCGGGCGACCTCGATCGCCGCGTGGATCGAGGTGCCGCCGGAGCCGCCGGCGAGGATGCCTTCCTCGCGCGCCAGCCGCCTGGCGGTGAGGAACGAGTCGCGGTCGGAGACGCGGATCCATTCGTCGACGACGCTCGCGTCCATCGTCTTCGGCCACGTGTCCTTGCCGATCCCTTCCACGAGGTACGGATGGACGTCGCGCTCGTCCTGCGCGGTGTAGACCGAGCCCTCGGGGTCGGCGCCGACGATCAGCACCTCGGGCTTGCGCTCCTTGAAGTAGCGCCCCACCCCGGAGATCGTCCCGCCGGTGCCGACGGAGATCACGATCGCATCGACCTCTCCGTCCATCTGCTCCCAGATCTCCGGCCCGGTGCGGCGGTAGTGCGCCTCCGGATTGGTCATGTTGGAGTACTGGTCGGGCTTGTACGCGCCGGGGATCTCCTCTGCGAGCCGGTCGGAGACGGAGTAGTAGCTCTCGGGCGAGTCGGGCGGGACGGCCGTGGGGCAGATGACCACCTCGGCGCCGTACGCGCGCAGGAGCGAGACCTTCTCCTGGCTCATCTTGTCCGGCATGACGAAGATGCAGCGGTAGCCCTTGATCGCAGCGCCGATCGCGAGGCCGACGCCCGTGTTCCCCGAGGTCGGCTCGACGATCGTCCCGCCGGGCCGCAGCTCGCCCTCGTGCTCGGCCGCCTCGATCATCGGCAGGCCGATCCGGTCCTTGACGGAGCCGCCGGGGCTCAAGTACTCGAGCTTGGCGAGCAGCGTCGGCTCGACGTCCGCGCCGAGCTTCTGCAGCCGGACGATGGGCGTCGCGCCCACGAGGTCGAGAACCGTCGGGTAGTCGCGCGGCATCGAGGGAAAGCTTAGAGCGGCCGAGACGTGCGAAGGTGACGCCGATGCACGACGCGCAGCGATTCCCGCCGGCGTCGCTTCGATCGCTCCGGCGTGATCCGCTCGGCTTCCTCCAGCGCATCCGGCGCGAGGCCGGCGACGTCGCCTCCTTCTCGCTGGGCGAGGAGCGGGTGCTCCTGCTCAGCGACCCGGCGCTCGTCCGCGAGCTGCTCGTGGCCCATCACCGAGACTTCGTCAAGCAGAACGTCCTGCGGACGCGCCCAATCGAGCCCGATCCCGAGCGGGGGCTGATGATGAACGACGACCCGGCTGCGCACGTCCGTGGCAGGCGCATCTTCCAGCCGGCCTTCTCGACCGAGCGGCTACGCGAGTACGTCGGGATCGTCGCCGAGCATGCCGAGGCGCTCAGCGCCCGCTGGCGAGCGGGGCAGTCGCTCGACCTCGCGGCCGAGCTCCGCCCGCTCACGCTGTCCATCCTGGCCGAGACGGCCTTCGCGTTGCCCCTCGACGGCCACGAGCGCCGGGTCCTGAACCGACGGCTGGGCGAGCTGCTGGCGCCGTTCGCGTTCGCGACCTCGCCTTCCCGCGACGTGCTCGGCGTGCTGCACGGACGCCGCTTCTGGCGCTCGATCGGAGCTCAGCGAGAGCTGCTGGCCAGGATGCGTGAGCTCGTGCGCTCACGTCGCGCCGGCGAGGGCATGGACGTGGCGAGTCTCGCGGCGCAAGCGCTCGACACGCCGGACGGGCCCGCAGAGGCGCAGGCCGCGCTCGATTGCCTCGGGATCCTGCTCGCCGGAGTCGACACCACGGCTACGGCCCTGACCTGGGCGCTCTCCGAGCTCGCGCGACGGCCAGACGAGATGGAGCGGCTCCGGGACGAAGCGCTCGCGGCCGACGGCGATCCCGAGCGGTTGCCGCGCGCCCGCGCGGTCTTCGCCGAGACGCTGCGACTCCACCCCGCGTCGTGGTTCATCGGTCGGCGCGCCCGGCGAGAGACGACCGTTCGCGACCTCGACTTCGCGCCCGAGACGGTAGGGCTGGTCTCGCCGTATCTGATCCACCGAGACGAGCGGCTCCACCGTGAGCCGGACGCATTCACTCCCGAGCGCTGGCTGAACGGGTCGCAGGACCGAGTCGGCTTTCTTCCCTTCGGCGCGGGCCCGAGACAGTGCCTGGGCGAGCGGCTTGCCTGGCTCGAGGGGGCGCTCGTCCTCGCCGCGATCGCGCGGCGGTGGCGGCTCGAGCCGCTCGGCGGAGGACCTTCCGGCCACACGGCGGGCGCGACGCTTGCGCCGCACCCGCCGGCCCGGCTACGCGTCAGCTAGCGGGCTCCGTCGCGGGCGTCTCGACGCGGATCTCGTCGCGCCGCAGGAGCACGCCGGCGGCGACGGCGCCTACGAGCGCGATCGCGGCGAGTGCCCAGAACGCGTGCTGGTAGCCCGCCGTGAACGCGTGGGCCTGGTCGCTGCCGGTCTTCAGAAGGGTTTTGGCGTGCGACGTGAAGATCGTCGCCGCCACCGCGACCCCGATCGCGCCGCCGACCTGCTGGTTCGTGTTGATGAGGCCGGACGCGAGCCCCGCCTCGTGCGGCTCGACCTGCGCCAGTGCCGCGATCGAGACCGGGATGAACGAGAAGGCGAGGCCGAGCGCAAACGTGATGTAGGCCGGAAGCAGGTCCGGCCAGTAGTGGCCGCCCACCGGGATCTGGGTGTACCAGCCCAGCGAGGCCGCGAGGACCAGCATCCCCGTGACCATCACGGGGCGCGGGCCGAAACGCGTGACGAGCGCTTGCGAGACGCCCGCCCAGACGACGGTAGTGCCGGCGGTCGCGAGGAACGTGACGCCGGTCCGGAGGGCCGACCAGTGGAGCACCTGCTGCACGTACAAGGTCAGGAGGAAGAAGTTGGCGAAGATGACGGCTCCGAGGAGGAAGCCGACGACGTTCGCCGCGGCCAGCGACCGCAGCCGGAAGATCCGGAACGGCATCAGCGGCGCGCGTGTCCGCAGCTCGACGAGCGCGAACACGGCCAGGAGCGCGACTGAGACGAGGAGCAGCAGGATCGTGCGCGCCGAGCCCCAGCCCACGTCTGGGGCTTTCGAGATCGCGTAGACGAGCAGGGCGAGGCCGCCTGTCACCGTGACCGCGCCGGTTGCGTCGAAGCGCCGGTGCCCGAGCTCGGCGCGGCTCTCCGGCACGAACGGCCACGTCAGCGAGAAGACGAGCGCCCCGACGGGGACGTTGACGAAGAAGATCCATGCCCAGCCGAGGTACTTGGTGAGGATCCCGCCGAAGAGGACACCCGCTGCCGCCCCGGAGCCGCCGAGCGCACCCCAGATCCCAAGCGCCTTGTTCCGCTCCGCGCCCTCGGTGAAGGTGGTGGTGACGATCGAGAGCGCCGCGGGCGAGATGATCGCGGCCCCCACACCCTGCGCCGCGCGGGAGGCGATCAGGACGCCGGCCGAGCTCGCGAGGCCGCAGACGAGCGACGCCACCGTGAAGAGGATCAGCCCGAGGACGAAGATCCGGCGCCGCCCGAGGAGGTCGGCCATCCGTCCGCCGAGGAGGAGGAAGCCGCCGAACGTGATCGCGTAGGCCGTGATCACCCACTGCACCGTCTCTTCCTTGATCTTCAAGTCGTTCTGGATCGACGGGATCGCGACGTTGACGATCGCGACGTCGAGGACGGTCATGAAGAACGCGGCGCCGACGACGGCGAGCGTCAGCCAGCGGCGGGAGTTCAGGGGGTCAGGCATCCGGGCGGCTCCTTTTCCGACGGTTGTCGTGCGCGAACGACGGAGCGCACAAGCCTATTCCGGACACTTCCGTGAGCCGTTCGGCGCGCATATCCTCGGCCGGGCGGCCGTGAGCGAACGAAACGTTGTGCGAACGGGGGCCTTCGCGATCGCCGCGGGGAGCGTGGTGTTGCCGATGCTCATGTCGGTTCCGCCGGAGCTCCCGGCGACGGCGATGGGGTCGGCGTTACTGCTCTACTTCGAGCGTCTCGTCGCCGTCTTCGCGGTGCTGCTCTTCCTCCTCGTCTTCCTGTATCGCGGCCTCGTCCGCGGCGAGCTGCCGAAGGCGATCTCCGGGCGTGGAGCAGAGTGGCAGGAGATCGTCGAGACCACGGCCTCCAACCCGATCGTGTTCAGGCCCAACTCGACGCCCTCCGCGACGAGGTCGACGCATTGAAACAGCAAACAGAGGCTCCCAAGCCATGACGTGGGCCGCGACGGCGAGTACCCTTCGACTATGAGCGCAGGCTCGCGGGACCTCGAGGAAAGACTCGCTGCCGAGGAGCGCGCCGAACGCATTCGGCGTGCACGCGCGAAGCGCGAGCGCGCTCGCGAGGACTTCGACCGAGCTCGTCGAGAGAACTTGGAGCTGATCGCGCGTCTGAGAGAGCTCGCGCGGCGCTGACCAGCCTCAGTGCCGGAAGTGGCGCCGGCCGGTGAAGATCATCGCTGCGCCCGCGTTCTCCACTGCTTCCACGACCTCGTCGTCGCGCTTCGAGCCGCCGGGCTGGATGATCGCCGTCACGCCCGCGTCGAGGGCAAGCTCCGGGCCGTCGGGAAACGGGAAGAACGCGTCCGAAGCGAGCACTGCCCCCTCCAGGTCGTGGCCGTGGGCGCGGGCCTTCTCGAGCGCAAGCCGAACCGCGTCGACGCGGCTCTGCTGACCGGCGCCGATGCCGATCGTCGCAAGCCCCTTGGCGAGCACGATGGCGTTCGAGGCGACGTGCTTGCAGACGCGCCACGCGAAGAGCAGGTTCCCCCAGTCGCCCTCCGACGGCGAGCCGCAGACGACGCTCATGCCCTCGCGGTCGTCGACGTCGGCGTCGCGGTCCTGCACGAGGAGACCGCCCAGGACGCGCCGGTAGTCGCGCTCCCCGGGGTTCGTCCGGCGGCGTTCCGTGTCGGCGATGATCCGCGTCCCGGGCTTCTCGCGCAGCGCATCAAGCGCGGCCTCGTCGAAGCCTGGTGCGAGAAGGACCTCGACGAACTGCTCGGCGATCCGCTCGCCGAGCGTCCTCTCGACTCGCCGGTTCAGGACGACGACCCCGCCGTACGCCGAGAGCGGATCCGAGTCGAGCGCGCGCTCGTACGCCTCCTCGATCGTCGCCGCGACAGCGACACCGCACGGGTTCCCGTGCTTGACGATCACACAGGAGGCGAGCGTGAACTCGGCCACGCACGAGC
>VAYE01000312.1 GCA_005883235.1 Actinomycetota bacterium | reverse complement strand
TCGACTGCCGGCAGGCCGTGCCTTCACCGTGCTCCGGCGGCTCCGGAACGGGCCACTGGTCGATGCACGCGTATGGCGAGGCCGTCGACGTGAACCCGATCGAGAACCCCTACACCGGCTGCGGACGCACGCGCGAGCGGAGGAGCATCCCCTACCTCGACCGCTCGCGGCTGCGCAAGGGGATGGTCACCCCGGCGGTCGTCGCGGCCTTCCGCTCGATCGGCTGGGGCTGGGGAGGCGACTGGACCGGCACCAAGGACTACATGCACTTCTCCACCAATGGCCACTAGAGCCGTGCCCGACGAGGACGGCTACTTCGACGAGCGAGTCGCCGCGCGGTACGACGAGTCCAGCGCGGACATGTTCGACCCGGCGGTCGTCGACCCGGTCGTCGACCTCCTCGTCGAGCTCGCCGGCAGCGGATGCGCGCTCGAGCTCGGGATCGGGACGGGCCGGATCGCGCTCCCGCTCGCGCAGCGAGGAGTGCCGGTGCACGGGATCGAGCTGTCGAAGGCGATGGTCGCGAGGCTGCGCGCGAAGCCGGGCGGCGACGACATCCCCGTGGCGATCGGCGACTTCGCGACCACGACCGTGGACGGGACGTTCTCCCTCGCGTACCTGGTCTTCAACACGATCGGGAACCTGACCACGCAGGCGGCGCAGGTCGCGTGCTTCCGCAACGTCGCCGCACACCTCGAGCCCGGCGGCCGCTTCCTCGTCGAGGTCGGCGTCCCCGCACTCCAGCGGCTCCCGCCCGGCGAGACGTTTCGCGTCTTCCACGTGAGCGAGACCAAATGGGGCTTCGACGAGTACGACGTCGCCACGCAAGCCCTCACGTCTCACCACTTGGAGGTGGTGGAGGGACGACTCGAGCGCTTCTCGGTTCCTTTCCGGTACGTGTGGCCCGCGGAGCTCGACCTGATGGCGGAGCTTGCCGGGATGAGCATCCGCGAGCGGTGGAGCGGCTGGAAGCGAGAGCCGTTCACGAGCGACAGCCGCGAGCACGTCTCGGTTTGGGAGAAGCCCGCGCGATAATCACCTGATGCGGCGGCTCCCCGTAGTCGTAGTCCTCGCGCTCGTCCTCGCACCGGGAGCGGCGGCGAGGCCGCTCCTCGGCGTCCTCGGCAACCCGGTTCGGTTCCAGCAGCAGACCGGCCAGCGCTCGGCCGTCGTCGAGAAGA
This sequence comes from Actinomycetota bacterium, assembly GCA_005883235.1. Next base: position 2,682 of record VAYE01000312.1, on the reverse strand, counting down.
TCGTCGGCTGGAACCAGGGCCTGACGTGGGGCTCGCCGTTCGGGCAGCTCTTCGCGACCATGGGCGACGTCCCGCTGCTCGGGATGACGATGGACGGGAAGGGCGGCGGCGAGGCGATGACACCCGGACGGCTGGCGGCCGGCGGCGGCGACGCGTACCTCGTCGCCCTGAACCAGGCGATTGCCACGTGGGGTCGGCGCATCTACGTCAGACCGTGGTTCGAGGCGGACGGGTTCTGGTCGAGCTACTGCGCCTTCACTCGGTCGGGCCGCTCGAAGGGGTCGGCGCGCTCGACCGCCTCGTTCCGAAAGGCCTTCGCGCGGACGTACCTGATCCTCCACGGCGGCTCGGCGGCTTCGATCAACGGTGCGCTGGCACGGCTGGGCATGCCATCGCTTCGCGCAGGCGACCTGCCGGTGAACCCCGCGCCGAGACTGAAGGTGATCTGGAATCCGCAGGCCTACGCGGTGCCGGAGCTGGCGGCGAACCAGCCGCAGCAGTACTACCCGGGTGGGGCCTACGTGGACGTGGTCGGAAACGACCTGTACGGCGAGCCGCGGATCAAGTGGCGCGCTACACGAGCGGGAAGCCCGGGTCGCTCTTCGACCTGGGCTCGCGTCCGCGGAGCCGCGCTGCGTATCGCTCGCTCATTACGCCGCTCGGCTGAGCCATGATCGAAGCGACGGGGCATACGACGATCGCGCGACCCATCGAAGAGGTCTTCGACTACGTGGCCGATGCCCGGAACGAGCCGAACTGGCTGCCGGGCGCCGAGCGGGTCGAGAAGACGACAGCCGGGCCGGTCGGCCTCGGAACGACGTTCGAAGGCGTGTACGCACGAGCCGGTCGAGTCTCACTCGAGATCGTCGAGTTCGACCGACCGAGGCGGCTCACGTTTCGCGCGCGCGCACGGATCGTCCGCTTCGACGACGCCGTAAGCCTGACCGAGCAGGACGGTGGGACGCACCTCGATGCCCGGATGGATGCGCAGCCGGTCGGCGTGATGCGGCTCTTCGCTCCGCTGATCGCGGGGACCATGAAGAAGCAGTTCGCCGCGAACTGGGACACGCTGAGGGATGCGCTCGAGCCGGGCGGGAGCTAGGCCGGCAGCTCCTTGCGAAAGACTCGAAGCCAGTTTCCGCCGAGGACGTCGTAGAGCCGGCGACCCTCGTAGCCGCGCGCGCTGAGCCTCTCGACAAGCCGCGAATAGTGCTCCGGTCCGGTGAAGTCCTCGAGGCCGAACCGGGTCTTGCCCGCCTCGAGGGCCTCGACCATCGCAGGCGGCATGTCTTCCGCGACGCCCAGCTCGCGCTCGGTCTCCCCGACCTGGTCGATGAAGTCCGCGCCCAGGCCGACGTGCTCGACGCCCATCGTCGAGACGGCGTAGTCGACATGGTCGACGTAGCGGTCGAGCGTCGGCTTGTCGGGATCGACCACCAGCGCCAGCCCCATCAGCCCCAGCACGCCGTCGCGCTCGGCCAGCGCCTCGAGCTGCCAGTCGGCGAGGTTTCGCGGGTGCTCGCGGATCGCTCGGCAGCCCGCGTGCGTCACCACGATCCGCACATCGAGCTCGAGCGCGTCGCGCCACGTCTGGTCGGACGCATGCGCGAGATCGAGGATCACGCCGCGCTCGGCGAACGTACCCACCAGCACACGTCCCTTGTCCGTCAGTCCGCGCGTCTGGTCCTCGATCCCGCCGGCGAAGTCGTTCACGTAGTTCCATGTCAGCCCGACCATCCGAACGCCGAGCTCGTAGAACTCGTCGAACGCGGCCGGATCGCCCTCCAGCGCCTCGACACCCTCCATGGAAAGCATCAACCCAAGGCCCTCGCCACCGAGATCGCCGACGGAGCGAACCTGGTAGACGCGATCGCCGTTCTCCTTGATCGCGCGCGCGAACTCGCGTGCCTGCTCAAGCGCCCGCCCGCGAGCCTCCTCCGGCGGGCAGTGGCAGCGTAGAGCGGACAGACCTGGAGCCCGACGCCGCCGGCCTCGAGCTTCGGCAGCCAGCGCGAGCCGAACGGGTTCTCCTCCCCGGCCCGCAGCACCAGCTCGAGCAGGAGATCGTTGTGCGCGTCGACGAGGTTCATCGCGGCACGGGCTCACGGGGTGGAAACTCTCGAAGCTGTCCCCGCAGATCGCTCGCAGCATGCTGCAGATCGACTGCGACGACCATGAGATCGACGTAGCAGTCGGGCGTGGAGACGAATCCCTTCCTCGCCCAGGGCGGCCGCGACTCCAGCTCGAACCAGACCCGCATTCGGAGCTGCTCTTCAGCGCGGCCGACGAGCTCGAACGAGAGGTTCGGATCGAGGAACTCACACCGAGAATCGGCGACTCCCCTATCAGCGACCGCCTCGAGCCAATCGGCGAGCCGGAGCACGTCAATCGTCAGAAGGCTTGGATCGGTGCTATGCCAGGACCCTCGCTCGGTCGTGACGTCGATGTGGATGTTCAGCCAATTCGAATCCCAGCCATGGTCGTCGCCCTCGATCGCTGGATACTGGTAGGCGACGATGTGGAGCGCGAACCGATTGCCGTGCTCGTCCTCGAGGACCAGCTCAACCGCCCGCCGCGACCGCCGTCACGCCGGCTTCCTTGAGCGCAGCCTGCGCCGCCGCCAGCCGCGCCAGCGGCACCCGGTACGGTGAGCACGACACGTAGTCCAGCCCGAGCTCGTGG
>VAYE01000102.1 GCA_005883235.1 Actinomycetota bacterium | reverse complement strand
CAGGCGAACGAGCTCGCGCCCCACGAGGCGGGGACGACGGTGCGCCGGCCTCCGCCGGGGCTCCACGTCAACACGGCTCCGCGAGGCGTCTGGAAGGCGGCCGTCTCTCCGATCGGCGCCCATACGAGCTGCCCCTTCGTGAGCGTCAGGCCGCCGACGATGCGTCCGCCGACGGACACCAGCTTCCCGTTGCCGCTCACGCCCGGGGGCCCCGACACGTGAGTCGCGACCACACGCCGCGTCCCGCTCGTGACGTCGACGACGACGAGCCTCCCGCGGTCGAGGAAGGCCACCGTGCCGGCGGGTGCGCGGACCGCGGCGGCCGAGGGAGTGAGCGCGATCAGGACGAGCGCGGATACGGCTGCGCGCACCTCGCGAGCATACTTCGGCTGCGATGGCGACCACCGACCGCCAGACCGACTCGGATATCGAGATCAAGCCGGTCTATACCGAGGATGATGTCGCCGGCCTCGAGCTCGAGCCGCCGGGCGAGTACCCGTTCACGCGCGGGCCCTACGCGGACATGTATCGCGGCCGGCCGTGGACGATCCGCCAGTACGCGGGCTTCGCCTCGGCCGAGGAGACGAACGCCCGCTTCCGCTACCTCCTCGAGCGCGGCCAGACCGGCCTCTCGGTCGCCTTCGACCTGCCGACGCAGCTCGGGTACGACTCGGACGACGAGCGCTCGGTTGGGGAGGTGGGCCGGACCGGCGTCGCGATCGACTCGATCGCCGACATGGAGCTCCTGCTCGAGGGAATCCCGCTCGACGAGGTCTCGACGTCGATGACGATCAACGCGCCGGCGGCGCTGCTCCTGCTCCTCTACGAGCTCGCCGCGGAGGGACAGGGTGTCGGCGGCGACAAGCTCCGCGGAACCGTGCAGAACGACATCCTCAAGGAGTACGTCGCGCGCGGGAACTACATCTTCCCGCCGCACCCCTCGATGCGGATCACGACGGATCTCTTCGCGTACTGCGCGGAACGGATCCCGCGCTGGAACACGATCTCGATCTCCGGGTACCACATCCGCGAGGCGGGCTCGACGGCCGTGCAGGAGCTGGCCTTCACGCTCGCGAACGGCATCGCGTACTGCAGCGCGGCCGTGGCGGCCGGGCTCTCGCCCGACGAGTTCGGCGCCCGGCTCTCCTTCTTCTTCAACGCCCACAACCACTTCTTCCAGGAGGTGGCGAAGTTCCGTGCCGCGCGGCGCCTGTGGGCGCGGATCATGCGCGAGCGCTTCGGCGCGACGAACCCCCGCGCGCTCGCGCTCCGCTTCCACGCCCAGACCGGCGGCTCGACGCTCACGGCCCAGCAGCCGGAGAACAACGTCGTGCGCGTGGCCGTCCAGGCCCTGTCCGCGGTCTGCGGCGGGGCGCAGTCGATCCACACGAACGGCTTCGACGAGGCGCTCGCGCTGCCGACGGAGCGCTCGGCGAAGATCGCGCTCCGGACGCAGCAGATCCTCGCTCACGAGGCGGGCGGGACCGATACGGCAGATCCGCTCGGCGGCGCCTACTTCGTCGAGGCGCTGACGCGGGAGCTCGAGGAGCAGGCGTGGGAGCTCATCGAGCGGGTCGACGAGCTCGGCGGGGCCGTCGAGGCCGTCGAGCAGGGCTTCGTCCAGCGCGAGATCGACGAGGCCGCATACCGGTACACGGCGAAGGTCGAGGAGGGCGAGCGTGTGATCGTCGGCGTGAACCGCTTCGCCGAGGAGGAGGCCGAGCCGATCGAGCTCTACCGGCTCGATCCCGAGGCCGAGCGGCGTCAGCTCGAGCGGACGGCGCGCGTGCGCGCGGAGCGGAACGCGGATGAGGCGGCGGCGGCGCTTGGAGAGGTCCGGCGCGTGGCGGGCGGGGACGGGAACCTGCTCGTGCCGATGCGCGAGGCGCTTCGTGCCCGCTGCACCGTCGGCGAGATCTGTAACCAGCTCCGCGACGCGTTCGGCACCTTCGACGCGCAGCGGGGCTGACGCAGCGGCTCGAGCGGTGACAGTCACCGTTGGCCGCCGGGAAGTGCCGCCGGAGCAGGGGAGGCGATACTGCGCCGCGTGCGGATCCTGCTCGTCTCGCAGATGTATCCCGGGCCCGACGATCCCGACCTCGGCGCGTTCGTCGCCCAGACCGCACGCGCGCTCGAGGCGCGCGGCCACGAGCTCGAGCTCGCCGTCCTCGATCGTCGCGCCGGCGGCAAGCGCCGCTATCTCGAGCTCGCCCGCACCACCCGCCGTGCTGCGCGCCGCTTCCGACCGGACGTCGTCTACGCGCACTTCCTCGTCCCGACCGGCCTGATCGCGGCACTCTCGAGCCGCGCTCCGCTCGTCGTCACCGCGCACGGAAGAGACGTCCGGAACGTCGGCGCTTTCCCGGGCGTCGCCGCGGCGACGCGCCTCGTCGTCCGTCGCGCCGCGGCGGTCGTCGCGGTCTCGGACTACCTGCGGCGCGAGCTCGAGGCCAAGGTGCCCGAGGCGCGGGGCAAGACCGAGGTCGTCGACTCGGGCGTCGACCTGGAGCGCTTCCGCGAGCTGCCGGCGCCGAACGGAGAGACGCAGTACCTGCACGTCGGGAGCCTGACCCCGCGGAAGAACGTCCTCCGGCTGGCGCACGCCTTCGAGCGCCTCGGCGAGGGCACGCTCACGTTCGTCGGTGACGGTCCCCTCCGACCAGAGCTACAAGGTCGACGCAACGTCGTCCTCGCCGGGCGCGTCCCACACGAGGAGATCCCGGTCTTCCTCGCCCAGGCCCACGTGGTCTGCCAGCCGTCGCTCGTCGAGCCGTTCGGACAGGCGCTCCTCGAGGCGATGGCCTGCGGGCGCTCCGTCGTGGCGACCGAGATCGGCGGCCCGCCGGAGTTCGTCACCCCAGAGGCAGGCGTGCTCGTCGATCCGGCGGACGAGGACGCGCTCGTCGAGGCGCTTCGCAACGCAGCCCGGCTACCGCGCCCGAACCCGGCCGCCCGCGCCGCGGCCGCCGAGCACGACGTCAACGAGCAGGCGCGCCGCGTGGAGGAGATTCTCGAGCGAGCCGCTCGAGGTCGGCGAGCCTGATCTCCACGAGCGGCCGGATCGATTCCTCGAGCCCCGCCTCACGCGCCAGAGCCAGAGCCTGCTCGTAGCTCGCGCGCGCCTTCGCCGGATCGACCCCCTGCTTCAGCCTGTTGTCGCCCGTAACCAGGAGCTTCTGGATCTGCTCACGCGCGTCGGACCCCTTCACAAGGCGACCCTAGCAGTGCACATTTACGTCGAGACCCGATGGAAGCCCCGCCCTGAACGCCAACGTCCGAGTCCTCATCGCCGACGACCAGCGGATGTTCGCCGAGGCGCTCGAGGCCCTGCTCGCCACCGAGGACCGCATCTCCGTGGTCGGCCACGCCCGTGACGGCAAGGAAGCCGTGCGGCTGGCACGCAAGCTCCGGCCGGACGTGATCCTGATGGACATCAGCATGCCCGTCATGGACGGCTTCGAGGCGACCCGCATCGTTCGCGAGCACGGCGAGGGCGCACGCGTGCTGATGCTGACGGGCTCGAACTCTCGGACCGATGTCGACCGAGCGCGTCAGGCCGGCGCCGCCGGCTACGTCACGAAGGACCGGATCGCGGCAGAGCTCATCGAGGCGATCGCCGAGGTGGTCGCTCGCTAGACTGGCCGCCGTGCTTCAGGTCGCCGCGGTCTTCCACGTGTTGCTGTGCATGGCCCTCGTCGGGCTCGTGCTGATGCACTCCGGGCGCGACACCGGTCTCGGCGGCATGGGCTTCACGCCCGCCTCCCAGGGCGGGACTCACATCGTCGAGCGGAACCTCACCCGCCTGACGGTGATGGTCGGGATCCTCTTCTTCGCGAACACGGTCCTGCTCTTCCACCTCCTGAAGTAGGCGCGCGCTAGATGCCGGGGCCCGAACCGGTCCCGGTGACGTTGAAGTGCGCGGTGGCGAGCGCGGGTGCGAGGACGCCGAACGGATAGCGGGCGCCGTAGAAGTCGTTCAGGTTCGTGACGATCGGCTCCCGGGTGAGGCCGGGGACCTCGCTGAGGAGCTTCGGGACCGAGACGGTGAAGCGGAGGTTGACGAGCGGCTCGGCGAGCCTCCCGTTCCGGATCCGGAAGGTCCCGTCGCGCGTCATCCCGGTGATCACACCCTCGCGCGGATCGACGACGCTCAGGTAGTGGAGCCGGGTGACGTAGATGCCGTCACCGACGAGGCCGGCGAGCTCTTCGGGAGAAGCCGCCTCGCCGCCCGCGACCGAGAGCGCCGTCGGCAGCGGGCCCCACTCGCGCTCGAGCGGCGCCGGTGAGTGTCCCGTCGAGACGTGTCCGTCGCCTGCCCGCGCTGCCGTCTCCCGGTCCCAGACGACCCCGCGGGCGACGCCGGCCTCGACGAGGTCGACGCGACGCTTGGGGACGCCCTCGAAGTCGAACGCCTTCGGGAGGCCCGCCGGGTCGAGCGCGTCGTCGGCGATCGAGATCCTCGGGTCGAAGACCCGCTCGCCCAGCCGCCCGGTGAAGTAGCCCCGCTCCTCGAGCAGGCCCAACGCCCCGAGCGAGTCGTACGAGAAGTAGAGGAGGAGCTCCGCGAGCGCGTACCGCTCCAGCACGGCGGCGTAGGGGCCCGGCTCGAGCGGGCGCGCACCGTGTGTCCGCCTCGCCGTCTCCTCCGCCTCGCGGGCGACCGCCGCCGGATCGACCTCGCCGGCGCGCCACGAGGTCAGCTCGGCGTAGCCGGACGTCTCGTCACCGGCCGTGAGGACGAGCGCGGTCGCGTCGGTCAGCGTCTGCTCGGCGCGCACGCCGTGCGACGAGACGACGGCGACGCGTGTGACACCGCTTGTGAAGTAGCCGTACGTGGGGAGCGTCGCGGCGTCGATCGCCGCGGCGGCCAGACGGGCCTGGTCGTCCGGCTCGAGCGCCGCCGTGTCCGCGTCGTAGCCGGAGACTGTGGGGAGCGGAGCCGGCTCCGCCAGGCCCGGGAACGACTCCTCGGCGGGCGCGCTCGCCGCGCTCTCGGCCGCGCGCCGCGCAAGGCGTCGCAGGCCTTCGTCGGCGAGGTCGTTCGTCGCCGCGACTCCGACCCTGCCGTCGACCACGAGCCTGAGGCTGACGGACACGTCCTCCACGAGCGTGGGCTGGTGCACTTCGGAGCCTGCGAACCGGGCGAACCCGGAGCGCTCCGCCAGGACGACGGCCTCCGCCTCGTCGGCTTCTGCCGCCGCCACCGCCCGCTCGGCGGTCTCGAGCGCGTCGATCACGCCCGCACGCCGACCTGCACGTCGCGGAAGCGGGCCGGAGCGGCGCCGTGCGAGACGTGGGCGCTCTGCCCGGGCTGGCCCTTGCCGCAGTTCGTCAGCCCGCTGAGCACCCACGCTTGCGGGCCCGCGACCGCGTCGAGCGAGCCCCAGAACTG
>VAYE01000101.1 GCA_005883235.1 Actinomycetota bacterium | reverse complement strand
GGGAGGGAAGACGCCAGGGATGCAGGACGTCGTCCGGGCCGCGAACGTCAACGCGCCGTTGGAATCCTCGCCGAAGTCGTCTTCGCCGTCGTCAGTGCCGTAGCGGAAGGCGAGCACGTGACGGTGGCGCGTGTCGACGATCGGGTTCGGGTCGGTGAACGGCACCTGCCGTCCGTAGCCGAAGAAGTCCGTTACGGTCACGAAGAGCTCGAGCTTGTGCCGCTCGGGCATGAGTGAGGTCAGGCTTTCGGGCGCCGGCTGCTGGCCGTCCATGTTCCGGAACGCGTCGTAGACCCACTGCGCCATCACCTGCCCCTTGAGCGGCTCGCGCTTCAGCGCGTTCACGGCGACCCAGGCGAACTTGGGGAAGCGCCCTTTCACCCATCCCGGTGTGTTGAGCAGCCCGTCGATGTCGCCGTGGTCGAACCAGAGGTTTCGGAGCTCGTCCTGAGAACGATTGTGCGCCAGCGCCTTCGCGAGGCAGATGCCGTTGATCCCGCCCGCCGAGGTGCCCGCGATCACGTCGACCACGACCCGCGTCCGCACGCCTTCGTGGCGCCCTGCGAGCTGCGTGAGGAGGTCGGCGTAGACGCGCTCGCTCGGCGTGCCCTGTTTCGGGTCGGCGAGCGCCGATCCCTTCACGAGCCGGTTGAGCTCCTTCGTCACCCCGTGCATGTAGACGGCGAGCGACGAGCCGCCGTAGCAGACGATCGCGAGCCGGAGCTCGCGCGTCTGGCCGTCGCCTCCTGTCCGCCCGCCCGATTCCACCGGAACAAGGCTCCCGCAACGGGCGGTCAGCTGTCAAGCGAAGCGTAGGATCGCCCGCATGCCCCCGCCCTTCCGGATCGGCGTCATGCAGCTCACGATGGAGCCGCTCGACGAGATGCTCGCGTCGGCGCGCGTCATGGACCGGGCCGGAATGGACACGATCTGGCTCGCGGAGGCCTACCCGTGGTGGCGCAAGCACGGGATGGAGGCGCGGTCGTCGACCGTTACCTCGGCGCTCGTCGCACGCGAGACGGAGCGGCTGACGATCGGCTGGGGAATCATCTCGCCTTTCACGCGTCATCCGGTGCAGGTGGCGATGGACGCGCGCGTGGTACAGGAGGCCGCCGGACCGGGCCGCTTCCTGCTCGGACTCGGGACATCGAAGATCTTCCTCAACAACGCGAAGCTCAACGGGCGGCGCACGCTCGGGCCGATGCGCGAGGCGGTGACGATCGTGCGGGGGGTGCTCGAGGGCGGCCCCTTCGAGTACGAGGGCGAGACGTGGAGCGCCTCGGTGCCGGGCCTCCGCGAGGAGGCGGAGGCGCCGCGCGAGGTGCCGCCGGTCTACGTCGCCGCGACGGCGCCGAAGATGCAGGCGCTCGCCGGCGAGATCGCCGACGGCTGCCTCACGCCGTCGATCACGACGCCCGCGTTCGTCCGCTACACGCGCGAGAACGTCGCCGCGGACGTCGACATCGGCTGCACCGTGGTCGCCTCCATCGCGCACGACCGGGACGAGGGCCGCGACGGCGCGCGCGAGATCGCGGGCATGTACCTCGCGAACAAGGTCCAGAACATCAAGGGCGCCGCGGACACGCTCCTTGAGCTCGCAGGGCTGGAGCAGGACGAGATCCGCCCTGTCGCGGAGGCGATGGAGCGCGGCGGCCGGCTCGCGGCCAAGGCGGAGGTGACGGACGCGATCCTCGACAAGTGCAAGCCGATCGCGGGCACGCCCGGTGACTGCATCGAGGCGATCGAGGAGTACCGCGACGCCGGCTGCACGCACGTCATGCTGGAGCTCTGGGGCGACCGCCGCCACGAGCAGATCGAGCTCTTCGGGAGGAAGGTGCTGCCCCATTTCCGCCCCTGATCCGAGCTCGTTCGTCGACGAGGGCCGGCTCGTCTCCCTCGCCGTCGACCTCGTCTCGATCTCCAGCCCCACGGGCGACGAGCAGGAGATGGGCGAGCGCATGCGCGAGGAGCTCGAGCGGATGGGCCTCCAGGTGCAGTGGCAGCAGGTGGAGGACGAGCGGCCGAACGTCGTCGGGCTGTGGGAGGGCTCCGGCGGCGGGCCTTCCTTCATGTTCAACGGGCACATGGACACCTCGTACTCGGGCCGCGAGCCGTGGCTCGCCGGGATTCCGGGCTTCCAGCCCCAGGGCTTCGTCCGCGACGGGCGGATCTACGGGCTTGGGATCTCGAACATGAAGGGCGCGCTGGCCTGCTACGTCGAGGCGGTGCGCGCGCTCCAGGACGCGGGGGTCGAGCTGCGCGGCGACGTGCTCATCGCCGCCGTCTCGGGCGAGATCGAGAAGACACAGTGGCACCCGGACTTCGTCGGCCGCGAGTACCGCGGCTACGCGGCCGGCTCGCGCTTTCTCACCTCGCACGGCGGGGTCGCGGACATGTGCCTGCTCGGGGAGCCGACCGAGCAGAAGGTCGTGCTCGGGCACTACGGCGCGATCTGGATGCGCCTCTCGACCAAGGGGCCGTTCGTGCACACGGCGTTCTTCGACGGCCGGATGGAGGAGAACTCGATCGTCCGCATGCAGGACGTCCTCGCCGCCGTCCGCGAGTGGATTCCGCAGTGGGAGGAGCGGACGGCCTACGCAGGTCATCGCGGGATCGTCGGCATCGGCGCCGTGAACGGCGGCTTCGCGTGGCGGGCGAGCAGGACGCCACACCGGACCGACCTGTTTCTCGACGTCCGCGTGCCGCCGACGCTGCCGATGGCGCGGGCGCGCTCGGAGCTCCAGGACTTCGTGCGGGTGCTGCGGGGGCGGTTCCCCGACCACGGGATCGAGTGGGAGATCTACGTGACGGCGCCCGGCTCGGAGATCGCCGAGGATCACCCGCTCGTGGCCGCGATCGACGAGGGGCACGAGGCGGTGTTCGGGGGACGGCCGGAGCGCGACACGGTGCGCTGGTTCTCGGACGCGTCGACACTCACCCGGTACGGGATCGAGAGCGTCAACTACGGCACGTCGAGCGGGCTCCCCGACCCGGTGCTGGGCGAGAACCTCGACATCGAGGGACTGGTGCGCGTGGCGAAGGTCTACGCGCTCGTCGCGGCGCGAATCTGCGGATGAAGGCGCTCGACGAGTTCCTGCCGCGCTACGAGTTCGCGGAACGCCACCGCGTCTCGGTGGCCGCGCCGCCGGAGCGCGTGGACGAGGCGCTTCGGGAGCTGACCCTCGCGGACGTGCCTGTGGTGCGGGCGCTCTTCGCGCTCCGCGGGCTGCCTCGCCGCGGGCGGGTGCTCGAGGTGATCGCCGGGCTCGGCCGGGTGGTTGAGGACGTGCCCGGCGAGGGAGTCGTCTTCGCTGTCCGCGGCCAGTTCTGGCGCGTTCGCGGAGGCGACGACGGAAGCGCGGCGGCCGAGGCGGTCGGCGATTTCCGGGTAGGGGCGGGCGTTCTCTCCACGGAGACGCGCGTGCACGTCGAGGATCCCACGGCGCGGCGGAGGTTCGCGCGCTACTGGCTCGTGGTACGGCCGTTCAGCGGGCTGATCCGCATGCTCGTCCTGCGGGCGGCGAAGCGGCGGGCGGAGGCGGCCGCGTGAAGCTCGTCACGTTCGACGACGGGTTGGTGGGCGAGGTGCGGGGCGACAAGGTGGTCGAGCTCGACGTGCCGTCGATGCGCGAGTACTTCGAGCGCGGTGAGGTGCCGCGGGCGACCGGTCGTGAGCTGGCTTTGGCGGACGTGCGGCTGCAGGCGCCGATCGTCCCGAAGAAGTTCTTCCACACCGCAGGCAACTTCCGCGAGCACGAGACGGAGTCGAAGCGGGTCGATTGGTCGCACGAGATCGCGCCGTGGATCGTGTTCTTCCAGAACGTCGACGCGATCGTCGGCCCGGAGGATCCGATCGTGTACCCCGAGCATCTGACCGAGGAGCTCGACTACGAGCTCGAGCTCGCCGTGGTGATCGCGAAGTCCGGCAAGTGGTGGGGGCCGGAGGAGGCGGCGGACGCTATCGGCGGCTACGTGATCTTCAACGACATCACCGCGCGGGACATCCAGCGGCGAGAGATGCGCTCCGGTGTCTTCTCGTTCTGCAAGGCGATCGACACGTTCTGCCCGCTCGGCCCGTGGATCGTGACCCCGGACGAGCTCGGCGACCCCCATGACCTGCGGATGGAGCTGCGCGTGAACGGCGAGGTGCGCCAGGCCTCGTCCACGAAGAACATGTCGCCGACGATCCCGGAGATCCTCGCCCACTACTCGCCGCTCGGGTACAGCTCGGGGGACGTCGTCTCGACGGGCACGGTGAGCGGCGTGGCGGGCTTCAGCGAGGACGCGGCGTCGCTCTACCTGCGGCCGGGCGACGTGATCGAGGCGGAGATCGAGGGGATCGGCGTCCTGCGGAACCCGGTCGTCTCGTGGCAAGAGGCGCACGGCGAGCCGGCGCCCGCGAGGGTTCGGTGGTGAGCCGCCGGCGGGGGCGCGGGGCGGTCCCATCCCAAACCCCCACCCACCCGGGGCACGTAGCGCACGGTAGCGCGCGCTTCCGCGCGCGCCCGGGGCGATTCTGCGCCGAAAGGTGCGCGCCGTGACCTGGCCGCGCGACGACGCGAAGCTCGATCGTGTCCGGGCTGTGCTTGCCGACCACGAGCTCGACGCGTTGGTCGTCCGCGCGCCCGACAACGTCCTCTACCTCACGAACTACTGGGGGATGAAGGGTTACGAGGTCGCGATCTTCCCGCGCCAGGGCGACCCGGCCCTCGTGGTCATGGAACCCTCGATCGCCGACGCGGAGCGGAACTCGTGGACGACCGATCACCGGATCGTCCTCGGGTACGACGCCGCCGACCCACGCCCGCCGGCGGCCAGGGCCCTCGAGCGCGCGCAGGAGGTCGTCCGGGAACGGGGCTACGAGCGGGTCGGCCTCGAGCTGTCGCTCGGGACGCAGGCGTCCGACCGGATGGTCGGTGAGCCGACGACGTACACGAAGGCTTTCTTCGACGGCTTCGACGGCGCGGAGGACGCGACGCCGCTCCTGAACGACTGCCGCGCGATCAAGACCGAGCAGGAGCTCGAGCGGATGCGCCTCGCGAACGAGATCGCCGACGCCGCCCTTGCGCATGTCCACGAACGGCTGCGGCCCGGCATGAAGGAGTCGGAGGTCGCCGCCATGTGGGAGGGGGCGGTCCATGCGCTCGGCGTCGGGTACCGCAGCCAGGTCGAGATGGCCCGCGGGTTCGCGCTCGTCTGGTCCGGGCCCGGCATCCGCACGTTCACGGCCACGGGCGATCGCCCGGTCCAGGAGCGGGAGCCGACCCTCTTCGAGATCTGGGTCTGCGCCGACGGCTACTGGAGCGACCTGACGAAGAACATGTGTCCCGGCGAACTCGACGCGCGCTATGTCGAGCTCCTCGAGCTTCTGCTCGCGATCTACGGGGAAGCTGTCGAGTTCTGCCGCGACGGCGCGAGCCTCGGCGAGCTCGATCGGCTCATCCGGGCGCGCATCGCCGAGGGCGGCTACCCGGGGCAGCCGTCGCATCCGGTCGCGCACGGCGTCGGGGCCCGCGCGCACGAGCCGCCGTACGCCCACCAGGCCGACGAGCGGCAGATGGCCGCCGGAATGGTGCTGGCGATCGAGCCCGGGATCTACTGGGAGGGCGGCGGCGGTCTCCGGCTCGAGGACGACTACGTCGTAACGAGCGACGGCGCGCAGAAGCTCTCGTCCTGGCCGGACGACTTCCGATGAGCTTCTGGACCGGCTCGATCAACGACGCGCACGGCTTCGAGGCGGAGGTCGGCTTCTACGACACGACGCTTCGGGACGGCGAGCAAACCGTCGGAGTCGTCCTCGACCCCGAGCAGAAGCTCGAGATCGCGCGCGCGCTCGACGAGCTCGGGATCGAGCGGATCGAGGCCGGGTTCCCGCGCGTCTCCGCGGAGGACCGGCGGGCGATCGAGCTGATTCGCGACGCGGGCCTGCGCGCCGAGGTCTGGGGCTTCGCCCGCGCGGTGCAGGCGCGGTGTCGACGGCACACGCGCGGATGCGGGCTTCTTCGACGCGGCCTACGACGCGGCGGTCGAGGCGGGCGCCCGCGAGGTCGTCGTCGTCGACACGCTCGGCGTCGCGGCCCCGGAAGCCGTGGCGGAGCTCGTCGGCCGAACGCGCGAACGGCTGCGCGTGCCCGTGCACTTCCACGGTCACAACGACTTCGGCCTCGCCACGGCTGCGGCAGTCGCGGCCGTTCGGGCCGGTGCGACCTGGATCCACGGGACGATCAACGGGATGGGGGAGCGGGCCGGGAACGCGAGCCTGGCCGAGGTCGCGCTCGCCTTGCGCAGCCTCTACGGGATCGAGACTCAGCTGCGGCTCGAGCGCGTCCGAGAGGTGTCGGGGCGGGTACGGGAGCTCTCCGGCTACGAGCTGGAGCCGTGGAAGCCGCTCGTCGGCGAGAACCTGTTCACCCGCGAGAGCGGCGCCGTCGCGAGCCAGTTCCACGATCCGCCCGCCATCGAGCCGTACTCCTCGGACCTCGTCGGCGCGAGCCGCGGGATCGTGCTCGGGAAGAAGAGCGGGCTCGACTCGATCCGGATCAAGCTGGAGGAGCTCGGGCTCGACGTCGCGGAGGACGAGCGGTCGCGGCTCCTCGAGCGGGTGAAGGAGCTCGGCGCCCGCGAGCGCCGGCTCGTCAGCGACGAGGAGTTCGCGGCGCTTGCTGCCGGTGTCAGACCAGCGTGACCAGAGGCGGGCGACAAACGCACGGAAGCTGCACGTCGCCCTCGTGGGGCGGGATCGCGCCGGCGGCGCCGGTGTCCGCTGCGGCCACGTCCCGGTGTCAGACACCGTGACGGAAGGCGCACGCGGGAAGCGGGGGCTCGGGAAGGTCGTCCATGCCGGTCGGGAGATGGTCTGGGGCAAGGGAGCGGTCGCGGGCGGCCTCGTGTTCCTCTCCGGCGCCGAGGCGCGCCGCGACGACACCGACGAGCCGGCCGAGGGGATCGCCGCCCAGACCGAGCTCGCGCTGGAGCGGATCAAGGCCCGCCTCGAGGAGGCGGGCGCCCGGCTCGAGGACGTCGTGAAGCTCGTCTGGTACCTGACCGACCGCGATCTGGAGGATGAGTTCTACGCCGCGCGCGACGGGTGGCTCGGCCGCAACGCTCCCAGCCTCCTCGAAGAACGCTCGTACGCGTCGACGCTTCTGATCGTCGGACTGGCCAAGCCGGACATGCTCGTCGAGATCGACTGCATCGCCTATGTGGGCGTAGACTCGCGCCGGTGAGCGCCGGGCTCCTCGAGGCGGTCGACGTGAGCAAGCACTTCGGCGGCGTGCACGCCCTGCGGAACGTCTCCATGCGGCTCCGGGAGGGGGATGTCATCGGGCTCATCGGCCCGAACGGCTCCGGCAAGACGACCTTCCTCAACTGCCTCTCGGGCGTGTTCCCGCCGACCGGCGGAAGGGTCGACCTCGACGGGCGCCCGATCCCCAAGCGGGGCCACGCCGTCGCGCGGCGGGGCGTCGTGCGGACGTTCCAGAACATCCGCCTGTTCGGCTGGCTCACCGCCCTCCAGAACGTGGAGGTCGGCGCCCTCGGAGCAGGGAAGGTGCGGCGGGGAAGCTCGCGGCGGCACGCCGTCGAGACGCTCGCGCGCCTCGGGATCGACGGGCTTGCCGACCGCTACGCGGGCACGCTGTCGTACGGCGACCAGCGGCGCCTCGAGATCGCGCGGGCGCTCGCCGCGACGCCGCGCTTCCTGCTCCTGGACGAGCCGGCGGCGGGGATGAACGAGGGCGAGTCGAACGAGCTCGGGCAGGCGGTGGAGCGGATCCGTCGCGAGCGCGGCTGCGGCGTCCTCGTCGTCGAGCACGACCTGCGGCTGATCATGCGGATCTGCGACCGCGTCGTCGTGCTGAACGAGGGGAAGGTGATCGCGGCCGGCGAGCCCGGCGAGGTGCGAACCGATCCGGCGGTGATCGCCGCATACATCGGTACGGAGGAGACGGACAACGCGAGGAACGGAGGAGCGGAATGAGAAGGATCGGCAGGAGAGCGGCGCAGGCCGCGGTCGTGCTCGGCGTCGCGGCGCTCGCAGTCGCGGTGGCGACGGGCTTCACGAGCGGGGGGACGGCCCTCAAGAAGGGCACGATCAAGGTCGGCTACGGCAACAACCTGACCGGGTTCCTGGCCGTCCACGACAAGCTGATCTCGAACGGCGCGAAGCTCGCCGTCGAGCAGATCAACGGCAAGGGCGGGATCGGCGGCAAGGTGCACATCGCCCTCACCCTCGAGGACGTGAAGAGCGACCCGGCAGTCTCGGTGCAGGTCGCGAACGACCTGATCGGCAAGCACGTGGGCGTGCTCGTCCTGCCGTGCAACACCGACTACCAGGTGGCGATGGCGAACGTGGCGCAGCGGAAGAAGCAGTTCACCCTCTCCCCCTGCAACGGCGATCCGACGGTCTCGACGAAGTTCCCCGTCTACTGGCCGGTCGGCATGGCCGGGAACGCGCAGATGGCCCAGCTCGCGAACTACGCGAAGCTCCGCAAGTACAAGAAGGTGTACGTCCTCGACTCGCCGTTCCTGTACGTGCACCTGATGGCGAAGTACTTCAAGAAGGCGGCGCCCTCGCGGGGAATCTCGATCGTCGGCACCGACCAGATCCCCTTCGGGGCCACCGGCTTCGGCGGCACTCCCGAGAGCTACGCCGCGATCGTGACGAAGATCAAGAATCTGAAGACGAAGCCGAACGCGATCATGACCGGCCTCTTCTCGCCGTTCGTCGACTTCCTGGCGCGCGAGCTGAAGACGCAGGGGATCAGCATTCCGATCATCGGCTCGGACGGCATGGACACCGCCGTCGATCTCCAGGTCGGGGGCTCGGCCGTGAACGGCTACGGCTTCAGCACCTTCGGCTACCCGGACAAGGGCTCGGCCACCGCCCGGTTCTACGCGCAGTTCCGGAGGCGGTTCGGCGCCTCGCCCGACGGCACCTACCCGGCGCTGGGCTACGACACGATCAAGGTGCTCGAGGCCGCCGTCATCAAGGCCGGCAGCACCGACCCGAAGAAGATCCAGGCCGTCTTGTCGGCCGGGCTCACCGTGAACGGAGCGCTCGGCGCCCTCCGCTACAAGGGCGGCGGCCAGCACAACCCGACGAACACCGTCGTCGTCGACCAGATCAAGGGCGGCAAGTTCGTCAAGGTGCTGAAGAGCGTGCCGACGAGAGTCCCGGCCCCGTAGGAGTGGGGGCAGGGCCGCACACGACATCCCTCGGGGCCCGCGGCGGGCCCCGAGGGCTCTTGGAGGTGCGCGGGCTCACGGCGCGCTACGGGCCGGTGGTGGCT
>VAYE01000100.1 GCA_005883235.1 Actinomycetota bacterium | reverse complement strand
CTCGCACTCCGCGTGAGGTTGCGGAGCCCCGTCCCGTCCGGCCTGATCGCATAGATGTCGCCGGGAGCACGGACGATAAGCGGTAACTCTTTGGGCGGAGTTTGCAACTACGTGTCAGTGCAGGATCAGCGCTCGGACGGGGAGCTCGTGGCGGCGAGCCTCGACGGCGACCAGGCGGCGTTCGGCCGGCTCGTCGACCGCCATGGCGGCCGCGTCGCCTCGTTGGCGCGCCGCATGCTCGGCGACGCGGCGGAGGCGGAGGACCTCACGCAGGAGACGCTCCTCCACGCTTACCTGGGTCTCGAGCAGCTGCGCGAGCCGGACCGCTTCTCGAGCTGGGTGTACGGGATCGCGCTCAACCTGGCCAGGATGAGGCTCCGCGACCGGCGGGACGGCGCGCTTCCGCTCCCGCTCGAGGGTGGCCGCCGCGTGCCTGCTCTGCTCGCCGCAGGGCCCTCGCCGGCCGAGGTCGTCGAGACGCGCGGCGGGGACGGTCCGCGTCCGGCTCCACCGTGCGCGGGCGCGCCTGCGCGACCGCTTGTCCAGCCTGGCTCCGACGAGAAGGGAGATACCGATGATCGAGGTGACCCTCGAGGACGTGGTCGTCCGGGTCTTGACGGGTGAGAGCGAGGAAGAGACCCCGCAGCTCTCTGGACGGCCTCTCCGCATCGTCCTGTTGCGGGAGAAGGGAGGCGACCGCGTCCTGCCGATCTGGATCGGCGCCGCCGAGGGCGACGCGCTCGCGCTGCAGCTCACGGGCGGATCGATGCCGAGGCCGCTCACGGCCGACCTGATGGCGAGCCTGCTCGAGGCGAGCGGCGCCGTCGTCGAGCGCGTGGCCGTCAGCACCCTGCGCGACAAGACCTTCTACGGCGTGATCAGCCTCTCGGCGGGCGGCCGGTCGAGCGAGATCGACGCCCGCCCGAGCGACGCCCTCAACCTGGCGGCGCGGGTCGGGGCGCCGGTCTACGTCGACGACGAGATCATGGACTCGAGCGGCATCCGCGCCGGCGAGGTGCTCGGCTCGCTCGACGACGACTCGCCGTTCGAGGACGAGCCGGAGGGCGAGTGGCGCCCGCTCTCCGCCGAGCTCCTGGAGGCGCTCCACCCGCCTTGGCCCTGGAAGAGATGAATGGACGGCGGCGGACGTCGCTGGTAGCCTCCGGGACCTGATGCTGCTCTTCGGCTGAGTCTCTTCCGCGCGCGCACCTCCTGCGGGAGAGGTGCGTCCTGTCGCCTTGGCCGAAGTTCCCGCGAAGCAAAGGAGCAGCAAGTGTTCGCCGTCGAAGTCCACAACCTGCGCAAGGAGTTCGTCCGCAAGCAGGGCCGCGGCCTGCGCAAAAAGCGGCGCCGCGTCGCCGCGCTCAAGGACGTCACCTTTACGATCGAGCGCGGCGAGTGCGTCGCCGTGCTGGGCCAGAACGGGTCGGGCAAGTCGACGCTCGTCCGCCTGCTCGCGACGCTGCTCCTGCACGACGGCGGCGCGGCCCGCGTCTTCGGCCGCGACGTCTTCCGCGAGCAGCGCGCGGTGCAGCGGCTCGTCAACAGGGTCTCGGTCGAGGCGTCGTTCTTCAAGAAGATGTCCGCGACCGAGAACCTGAGCTACGCCGCGCGCTTCTACGGGATGACGGGCGCCGAGACGAAGCCGAAGATCCCCGAGATCCTCCGCCGCGTCGGCTTCCCCGAGGATCGCCGCCACGACTCGATGGAGCACCTCTCGCGCGGGATGCAGCAGAAAGTCGCGCTCGCACGCGCTCTGCTGACCGCGCCCGTGCTCCTGCTCCTGGACGAGCCGACGACCGGCCTCGACCCGCGCTCGAAGCTCGAGGTGCAGCAGTTCATCGAGGAGGTGCGGCGGACCCACGACGCCACGATCCTGCTCTGCACGCACGACCTCGTCGAGGCCGAGATCCTCGCCGACCGCGTCGGGATCCTCGACGACGGCGAGCTCCTCTGCCTCGAGCCGCCGGACGACTTGAAGCGCCGCTACGGCTCGGCCACCCTCGAGGAGGCGTTCTTCGCGGCGACCGGCCGCTCGTTCGAGGAGGAGCGCGACGAGGACGAGGACGAGGTGCGAGAGGTGGTGCGGTCATGAGCCACGGTGCGGCCGCCACGCTTCGCCACGAGCTGATCGGGTTCAGCGGCGTCGTCCAGCGCAACGTCTACCTCGTCAAGCGCTACATCTGGTGGGACGTCGCGTTCATGCTCTGGACGATCGCGAACACGCTGACGATCGTCTTCATCGCGCGCGGCGTGGACGTGTCGAAGGCGCAGGAGAACGCGCTCGCGACGAAGTTCCTGGTCGGCGGCGTCATCTGGGCCTACCTCGGGATCATCTTCGAGATCGTCACCGAGACCGTCGCGTGGGAGCGCTGGGAAGGCACGATCGAGTACACGTTCATGGCGCCGGTCTCCCGGCCCATCCACCTGTTCGGGATGGGCATCTTCGCCGTCCTGTACGGGATCGTGCGCGCCGCGATCCTCTTCGTCGCCGTCGTGGCGTTCATCGGGATCCACGTGCCGCACGCGAACTACTCGGCGGCGGTCGCGCTGCTCGCGATCGCCTCGATCTCGTTCATCGGAATCGGGATGATGACGGCGGTCCTGCCGCTGATCTCGCCCGAGAAAGGCACGCAGCTATCCTGCACGGGAGCGGTCTCGCCTGGGCGGACGTCTGGCCCCTGATCGTCCTCGGCGTCGTGTCGGTTCCGCTCGGCCTCTTCGTCTTCCGCACCGGCGAGCGGTACGCGAAGAAGCACGGGAAGCTGAAGAGATCCGGATGATCGCCGTCCGGCAGGCGGAGAGCGACGCGCGACTCGGCCACGTCGCCCGCAGCCGGTGCGTCTCCCTGCGCGGGCCGCTGCCGCTGCGCTCGTGAGACGCCCGCCCGCGACGACGGTGTACTACGGGCTCGAGCTCGTGCTGTCCATGCCGAGCTACGTGTTCGTCGCCGTCCTGCTCGTGCGGGACCTGCACCTCTCGCCGCTCCAGCTCGTGCTCATGGGAACCGTGATGGAGGCTGCGGTCTTCGTCTCGGAGGTGCCGACCGGGATCCTCGCGGACGCCTACAGCCGCCGCGCCTCCATCGTCGTCAGCCTGCTCGTCCAAGGCATTGCGATCGCAATCGTCGGCGTGGCACCCACGGCGGGCGTCGCGATTGCCGCGTGGGCGCTCTGGGGGTTCGGCTACACGTTCATGAGCGGCGCCTACGAAGCCTGGATCACGGACGAGGTCGGAGTGGCGAAGGTGGGGCCCGTCTTCCTGCGGGGGACGCGCCTCTCCTACGCCGGCGCGCTGGTCGGCCTCGGCGCCCAGGTGGCGATCGCGCTCTACTCGCTGCGAGCCGCCGTAGTCGCCGCCGGTGCGGTCACGGTGCTCGCGGGCATGGTGTCTGCGGCCGTCATGCCCGAGACCGGCTTCCGCCGCCGGCCGCGCGAGGAGCGCGGGAGCGCGCTCCGCGAGCTCTCCGGCGCCGCGGTGACCAGCGGACGCTACATCCGGGCGCAGCCGCTCCTGCTGCTCTTGCTCGGGATCACCTTCTTCGCCGGGATGTCGAGCGAGGCCTTCGACCGGCTGTGGGAGGCGCACTTCATCCGCGACGTCGGGTTGCCCGCCGTCGGCTCGCTCGACTCGGTGGTCTGGTTCGGGCTCTTCGGCGCGGCGGCGCTCGTTGCGGGGCTCGTCGCCTCGACCTATCTGATCCGCCGCTTCGACCGGGCTGCGAGCCCGACGCTCGTGCGCACGCTCGTCGTCCTCACGGCGCTGCTGGCCGTCGCGCAGATCGTCTTCGGCCTCGCCGGCGGCCTTGCCCTCGCGGTCGGCGCGTTCGTGGTCATCCGCTTGGCCCGCTCGCTCGCCTACCCGCTCTACATGACCTGGCTGAACCAGCAGATCACCGACTCGTCGGTTCGCGCGACGGTGATCTCGATCGCCGGCCAGGCGGATGCGATCGGCCAGGCCGGCGGCGGGCCCATTCTCGGCGGCCTCGGGAACGCGCTCGGCATCCGCGCTGCGCTCGTCGCCGGCGGGCTCGTCCTCGCGCCGGCGCTTGCCCTGTTCGGGCGAGCGCTGCGGCACGGGGGCTCGGAGCCCGTGCTCGAGGAGCTGCCGCAGCCGGCTGCGGTGTAGGCGTGCTCGAGATCCGCCCGGCCGAGAGCGAGGAGGACATCGCCGCGTTCCTTTCGATTCGTGGCGCCGTCGACCCGGACTTCCCGATGACACGCGAGGCCTTCGACGCCGAGCGGACGACGCCCGGCCGTCTCGGCGTGCTCGCCGTGCTCGACGGCGAACCTGCCGGTGGGGCGTTCGTCGAGCGGCAGTACGGCGACCCGACGAGCACGACCGCGGGAGTCAGTGTTCGCGTGCTGGAGCCGTTCCGGCGACGGGGGATCGGCTCGAAGCTCCTCGAGCGGGTCGCTCGGCACGCGAAGGGGTTCGGCGGTGTGGAGATGTACGCCGTCGCGCGGACAGAGGCCGTTGACCTGATCGCGTTCTACTCGGCTCACGGATTCACCGAGGTGGGGCGAATGCAGGACGTCGCGCTTTCCACCGCGGACGTCGACCTGGTGGCGGACGCTCCGCCCGGGATCGAGATCGTCGCGCTGGGCGACCGCGAGGAGCTCGAAGCGGGCATGTACGCGGTGGCGCAGCAGGCGGAGGCAGACGTCCCGGCGGCCCGGCCGGCCGAGGCCGCACCGTTCCCGTACTGGCGGCGGAGGTATCTCGGGCCGCTCGCCATCCGCGAGCTCTCGTTCGCCGCGCTCGAGGGAGAGGACGTGGTCGGCTACGCAATCCTCGGCCGTGACGACTCGGGCGAGGTGGGGCACTGGATGACCGGCGTTCGCCGCGACCGGCGCGGCCGCGGCATCGCGACGGCTCTGAAGCGCGCTCAGATCGCGGGCGCCCGCGACGTGGGCATCGAGACCTTGCGGACGCAGAACGACCTCGCGAATACGGCGATGCGGCGCGTGAACGAGAAGCTCGGCTACCGGCCGCGCCTCGAGTGGGTTCACGTGGCGGGCCCGATCGCGGTGTAGAATCCCGCGGTCATCACGAGGCGGCGAAGCCTCGGGCGTGCCGGAGGCGCCTGAGGCTTTTTTGCGTTCCAAAGGAGGTTCCATGGCGCAGGTGGAGAGCAGGAATCGCGCGACGTCGAGCGAGGAGGCCCGCCGCGCCGTCTTGCGGCGGATCGAGGAGGAGGGCGTCGAGTTCGCGCTCCTCTGGTTCACCGACATCGAGGGGCATCTGAAGAGCTTTGCGATCACGCCGAGCGAGATCGAGGACGCGCTCGACGACGGGATGGGCTTCGACGGCTCGTCGATCACGGGCTTCAATGCGATCGAGGAGTCGGACATGGTGGCGATCCCGGATCCCGCCACCTTTCAGGTCATGCCCTGGAAGGAGGGCGAGACGAAGGTCGCCCGGATGATCTGCGACGTTGTCACACCGGACGGGAAGCCCTACGAGGGCGACCCCCGCCACGTCCTGCGGCGCGCGCTCGAGCGGATGCAGTCGATGGGCTTCGACCACTTCAACGTCGGCCCGGAGCTCGAGTACTTCCTCTTCAGGGACCAGGCCGGCGCCGAGACCCTCGACGAGGGCGGCTACTTCGCGATGACGTCCCTCGATGCCGCGACCGAGCTGCGCCAGGAGACGATCCACGCCCTCGAGACGATGGGCATCCCGGTCGAGTACGCGCACCACGAGGTCGGGCCCTCGCAGCACGAGATCGACATCAGGTTCGCGCCCGCGCTCGAGATGGCCGACCACACCGTGACGTACCGGCTGATCGTGAAGGAGATCGCCGCCAAGAACGGCGTCTACGCCACGTTCATGCCGAAGCCCATCTTCGGCGAGAACGGCTCCGGCATGCACACCCACCAGTCGCTCTTCACCGACGGCCGCAACGCCTTCTTCGACGGTGACGACCGGTGGCACCTGTCGGACGCGGGCAAGGCGTTCATCGCCGGCCAGCTCCGCCACGCGCGCGAGATCGCCGGCGTCTTCGCGCAGTGGGTCAACTCGTACAAGCGGCTCGTTCCCGGCTACGAGGCGCCCGTGTACGTCGCGTGGTCGCAGCGGAACCGGTCGGCGCTGATTCGCATCCCGCTCTACAAGCCCGGCTCCGAGCAGGCGACCCGGGCCGAGATCCGCTGTCCCGACCCGGCCTGCAATCCGTACCTCACCTTCGCGGCGCTCCTGCACGCGGGTCTCGAGGGGATCGAGCACGGCTACGAGCTCCCGGAGCCGATGGAGACGAACCTCTACCACCTCACGGCGGAGCAGCGGCGTGAGCGCGGGATCATCTCCCTCCCGGAGACACTGGGCGAGGCGATCGACGAGCTGGCCCAATCGGACCTGGTTCGGAAGGCCCTCGGGCCGCACGTCTTCGACCGCTACGTGGAGCTGAAGCGGAAGGAGTGGGACGAGTACCGCGTGCAGCTCACCACGTGGGAGATGGATCGCTACTTGCCTGTGCTCTGAGCGCGAGAGAGAATCGAGCTTCACGGCTCCGGGATGCCCTGCGGCGCTCCGGAGTCGCTGACGGCCGACCGCGAGGTGCTTCTATCGGGCACCTCGTGGTCGTTCGGCGCAGGTGTGCGGATCGGTCCGCGGCGAAGCCCCCCTTCGCCGCTTTGGGTACTGAGGATGCTTCTAGAGGAAGCTTCGGATCGCTTCGCGCTCGACGCGCAAGCCGATCACGCCGCTCGTACCGTCGATCTGCTCGATCGCGTCGGCGGGCACGAGCCTGCGGCGCCGCGAGAGGAAGCCGGCGCGCACGGAGAGCGCGTCCGGAACGTCCGGCGCCGTCCCGTACATCGGGCACTCGACCTTTCCAACCAGGCGACCGCGGCTGTCGGCGACGATGTAACCAGCGGTACGGCGAAGGTCGACGGCGATGGCGCTCACGTAACCGACGCTATTCCACGTCTCTAAAGAAAATCCCTCCTCCGGCGTAAGCATTGTGTTAAACCGATTGACGGGGTTGCAGGCCTACAATCGGGCCGTGGACGCCTCCGCGCGGCACCTGCGCCTCCTGACGGAGACGATCGCCGCCGTCAATTCCTCGCTCGACCTCGAGGAGGTGCTCGGACTCGTGGCGAGCAAGGTCGCGGACGCTCTCGACGCCGACGCCTGCTTCGTCTACCTCTACGACGAGCGCGCCGGCGAGCTCGTCCTGCGGGCGACGTACGGAACGCGGGTCGACGAGATGACGCGGCGGCCGCGCATGCGTCCCGGCGAGGGGATCACGGGAGTTGCAGCCCAGGAACGAGCTCCGGTCATGCTGCCCGAGAAGGCCCATCTCGACCCGCGCTTCAAGTCGTTCCCCAACCTGCCGGAGGACGAGTACGAGTCGATCCTCGCGGTCCCGATTCTCGCGCGGGAGAAGCTCGCCGGGGCGCTCAACGTCCGCACGCTCCTGCCGCGTGCGTTCACCGACGCGGAGATCGACCTGCTTGCCGCGATCGCGGGGCAGGTCGCGCAGACGATCGAGCACGCGAAGCTCTACGCCGAGGCCCAGCGGAAGGTGACGGAGCTCGAGGCGCTGGCCCGGATCTCGGAGGCCGTCTCCGAGTCGCTCTACCTCGAGGAGTCGCTCGAGGCGATCGTCAAGACGACGATGGAGGCCCTCGATGCGACGGGCGCCGCGCTCGTCCTCGAGGGCGGGAAGATCGCCTGGCCCGAGGGGCGGCCCGGGACGCACGCGGTGCGGATGCCGCTCCGCTGGAAGCGGCGTCAGGTCGGCGAGCTCGTCTGCGACCGCGACACGCCGTTCTCGGAGGACGAGCGGGCGCTGCTCGCCTCGATCGCGCACCACGCCGCGGTCGCGCTCGAGCACGGCCGGGCCGTGATGCGCGGCGTCCTCGCGCAAGAGATCCACCACCGGGTCAAGAACAACCTCCAGACGGTCGCGTCCCTGCTCCGGCTCCAGGCGCGCTCGGCCCAGGAGGTCGACCCCCGCAAGGCGCTCGACGACTCGGTCAACCGCATCCTCGCCATCGCGGCCGTGCACGAGGTGCTCACCGAGCGCCGCGACGACGACGTCGAGCTCGACGAGCTCGTGGAGCGGCTCCGCTCCATGCTGCTGCAGAGCCTCGCCGCGGGCAAGGAGGTCGAGGCCGAGCTGGAGCCGATCTCGCTGGCCGGAAACCGCGCGACCGCGCTCGCGCTCGTCTTCAGCGAGCTGTTCCAGAACGCGCTCGAGCACGGGGGTCAGTCGGTTCGCGTCGAGCTCGCCCGGCGTGACGGCGACGTCGTGCTCGCGGTCGCCGACGACGGCAGCGGGGTCGACGGTGCAGCGGCGGGAACGGGGCTGTCGATCGTGCAGGCCCTGGTGCGGGACGAGCTGCACGGCACGCTCTCCCTCGCGAGAGACGGGGCGTTTCGCGCGGAGGTCGTGTTCCCAGCTTGACCTCGTATCGCCTAGTCGACGCGGCCGACTTCGAGGGCCGCCGCAAGCCGGTCGCGCGAGAGCTGGGCGCGCGGGCCGTCAAGCTCAACCAGTTCGACTCGCAGCCCGGCCAAGGGGGTCACGAGCACGACGAGCGCGAGTCGGGGCAGGAGGAGGTCTACGTCGCGCTGCGCGGGAGCGGGGTTCTTCGCGTCGACGGCGAGGAGGTGCCGCTCGAGCCGGGGCGCTACGTGCTCGTCGAGCCCGAGGCGACACGGCAGGTCGTCGCCGGCCCCGAAGGGCTGTCGTACGCCGTCGTCGGCGCCGTGGTGGAAAGCGGCTCGTGAAGGTCGGACCTCGCCGTCCTCGACGTGAAGATGCCGCGCCTCGACGGGATCGAGGCGGCGCGCCGCATTCTCGACGAGCGGCCGATCCCGATCGTGATGCTGACGGCGTACGGCCAGGAGGAGCTCGTCGGCCGGGCCGTCGAGGCGGGCGTCTTCGGCTACCTCGTGAAGCCGTTCCGCGAGGTCGACCTGCTGCCGGCGATTCAGGCCGCTCGGGCGCGGCACGAGGAGCTCGCGGCACTGCGGGAGCAGGCCGACTCGCTCGCCGACGCGCTCGCGGCCCGCAAGTCGATCGAGCGGGCGAAGGGGCTGCTGATGGAGCGGGAGGGTCTCTCCGAGCAGGACGCGTTCGCGCGCCTGCGAAAGGCGAGCCAGGTGTCGGGCCGCCCGCTTCGGGTCGTAGCCGACGCCGTGGTCGCAACGCTTGCGGAGTCTTAGCCCGCAACGAACGTCCTGAGGCGCTCGCGTGCGAGCTCGCGTCCGCCCCGCGCGAGCTGCGAGACGTCGAAGTCGGCGCTCGACCTTGCGAGGTCGACGCCGTCGCGGGTCCAGATCCGTACCGGCAGCCGGCCGGCGACCGGATAGACATCGATCCGGTCGCCCTCCCGCACGGCGATCGACCGCGCGCGGGGTAGAGGGACGACCCAGGCGGCTCCAAGGAGTCCCCTCCGATCGGCGCAGAGGATGTCGAGCCGGGGGTCGTTGAGGCGGTTGCGGCGCCACACGCCGACTGCGCCGCCGCAGGGCGCCGTGCGGCGGCGAACGAAGTCGCAGCCGAAGAGCAACGGCGACCGCGGGACGGCGATGGTCAGGCTGGCGCCAAGCCGGCCGCGCCGTTCGACGACCCGCGTCTCCGCCGACAGCCGAATGTCTCCGTGGTAGCGCCTCAGGCACGCCCGAAGCTGGGCCGATCGCGGGCGGGCCGCCGTGCCCACCCGGACGGCGCCGACGGCGACGCGCGCAGGCGGCTTCGGATGGCCGCGGCAGCCGGCCGCGAAGAGCAGACCGGCCGCCGCGACGCAGAGCACAAGCGGCCTCAGCCCGTCCATCCCATCCGGCGGACGCCTCCGTACGACGAATCGGCGCGATACGTGCGCGTGAAGATGTTCGTTCCG
>VAYE01000099.1 GCA_005883235.1 Actinomycetota bacterium | reverse complement strand
CTGGTCGTCGCGTACGAGTCCGAACTGCTCCGCATGGACGAGGAGCGTCGGGGCGCCGAGGCTCTCGGGTGGTGGAGGCGGCACGCAGAGCTCGCCGTAGGCCGAGACGACGGCGCTCTGGCAGTACCGCCACCGGAAGCGGCCGCCCTTGCCTTCGACGAGGTGTTCACTCGCCTCTTCGACGACGAACTGCCGAGGCGTTGTCGCGTTCCCCTCGAGTCGGGCCTGGATCGCCTCCTCCAGGGATGCGAAGACACGATCATGGCGCTGGTCTTCGGCCATGTCGAAGCCGACGTGAGGCAAGAGCTGGATCGCGGGGTCGAGCAGAACCGCGCGCTCGACGAGAGGCGGGTCGAGCGCTGCCAGCTCGAGCACCAAGCGCCCGCCGAAGGAGTGTCCGATCCAGTCGGCGCGCCGGACGCCGGTCGCCGCGAGCGTCTCGACGAGGTCGGCCAGGTGCGCGTGAATCGTCCACGGCGGCTCCCAGCCCGAGAAGCCGTGTCCGCGCAGGTCGGGCGCGAGGACGTGAAAGCGCGCGGCGAGTCGCTCCTCCGCCAGGCGGCGGAAGCGGCGGCCGTGGCCGGTCACGCCGTGCAGGCAGACGAGTGCGGGGGCGTCGCGGTCGCCCCACTCGTGCAGCTGGAGCAGCATCAGGCGGAGGAGAGCGCGTCGACGAGCGCCGGCATCGTCTCGCGCCAGTCACCGACGAGCGCCACGTCCGCCTCGTCCACCATCGCGGCGCCGCGGTCGGCGTCGAGCGCGACGATCGTGCCCGCCTTCATCGGGCCCGCGAGATGCTCCCAGTCGGCGTTCACGCCGACGGCGACATAGAGCTGCGGAGCGAGGGCGCGGCCGTACAGGCCGATCTGGCGGTTCCGCGGCAGGAGGCCGGCCTCGCAGGCTTCCCGGTCGCCTCCGACTGCGGCGCCGAGCCGCTCCGCAAGCCGCTCGATCTCGGCGAGCGAGTCTCGGTCGCCGACCGAGGCGCCGACGCAGACGACCGTATCCGCCTCCTCGAGGTCCCGAGCAGGCGAGTCGGTGCGGTGCTCGACGAGGCGCAGGCGCGACTCGGGCAGCGCGGCGAGGTCGAAGCGGCGCACCTCCGGTGTCGCGTCGTCGCGCGGCTCGAGCGGCTCGAACATGCGCGAGCGCACGGTCGCGAGCTGCGGCGTCGTCGAGCCCATGATCACGGACACGATGGCGCCGCCGTACGCCGGCTTCGTCTGGATCAGCCGGCCGGCGCGGTCGATGCCGAGGGCGACACAGTCGCCGGTCATCCCGAGCTCGAGCTCGCCGGCGGCGCGCGGCCCGTAGTCGCGTCCGTCGGCGCTCGACGGGATCAGGAGCACGTGCGGGCGCTCGCGCTCCAGCACCTGCCGTAGCGCTGCGCTCCATCGCTCCGGGTTGTACTCGCGCAGGCTCTGGTTCGAGACCACGAAGACCACTTCGGCCCCGTGGCGTCCAGCGTCGCTCGTCACGCCCTCGACGTCGTCGCCGAGAACGAGGGCGACGTTCTTGCCGCCGAGCTTGCCCGCGAGCTCGCGTCCCTTCGCCAGGAGCTCGAGCGAGAGTCGCGTCAGCCGCCCCTCCACCAGCTCGACGGCGGTCCAGCAGTCGTAGCTCTTGCCGGGCTTCTCGCCGAGCCGGTCCGGCTTGTCCCAGGACGTGGCGGCGCTCTCCGGGGGCTCGAGCCGCTCGCGGATCGCCGCTGCGGCCTCCTCCGCGTTCGCGGCGATCAGGCCGGCCCGCTCCGGGCGCACGTCGCGAACAGCGAGGACGCGCGTCGGCGACCCCGGCTGTCCGAACCGCTTGTCGTTCGGGCGCACGTCGTCCACGAGGTCGGCGGCCGTCCAGAGGTCGATCGCCCCCTCCGGGGAGGCGGGCGGCGGCGCCTCGGCGGGCGGCGCGGCGACGGAGAGCACGAGCGGCGCCTCAGCCTCGTGGATCTCGTGGCCGTCGTCGGTCTCGCGGGTGAGGCGGAGCGTGTCACCCTGACGCTCGATCTCGACGACGCTCGTCACGTGCGGGAAGCCCAGGTAGGCGGCGACCTCGGGCGGCACCTGCCCCGTCTCGGCGTCGACTGTCTTGCGGCCGCAGATCACGAGGCTCGCGTCCAGCTTGCGGAGCGCGAGCGCCAGCGTGCGCGAGGTCCCGATCGTGTCGGCGACCGCGAAGACGCGGTCGGAGAGGTGGACGGCCCGGTCAGCGCCGAGCCGGAGCGTCTCGCGGAGCGCTTCCTCGGCCTGCGGCGGACCCATGGTGATCGCGACGACCTCGTCGCCGTTCGCCCGGAGCCCGGCCGCGTGGGCGACCGCGTATGCGTCGAACGGGTTCAGCAGCAAGGGCACGCCTTCGCGCTTGAGCGACTTGGTCTCCTCGTCGAACCCGACCGCGGACGGATGCGGGACCTGCTTCACGAGGCATGCGATCCTCATCGGCGGGAGCGTAAACGCCCGCCTGTGTGAAAGGCTGCGGGAGGCCGGTGCTCGCGATCCTCTACGACATTCACGGGAACCTGCCGGCGCTCGAGACGGCGATCGCTGACGCGGAGTCGGCCGGGGCCAAGCGGTGGCTCCTCGGCGGGGACTTCGCATCGTGGTCGCCCTGGCCGAAGGAGACGCTCGAGCGGCTCCGGGGGCTCGACGGGACGACGTGGATTCGCGGGAACGGAGAGCGCTGGCTGCGCGAGCCGCCGACCGATCGGCCCGAGGTCATGGAGAACATGGCCCATGCCGACGCGGGTGTCGGCACCGACGAAGGTTGGCTCTACTCGCTGCAGGCGCAGGTCGAGCTCGACGGCGTCCTCTACGTGCACGGCTCGCCGCTTTCCGACGTCGAGAGCTTCGCGGCGGAGCCGCAGCCCGGCGAGGAGCAGATGCTCGCGGGCGTTCGCGACCGCACGATCGTGTTCGGGCACAGCCATCTCCAGTTCAGGCGCGCCGGGCCGAACGGCACCGAGCTGCTGAACCCTGGGAGCGTGGGGATGCCGCTCGACGGCGACCGCCGTGGCGCGTACGCGCTCCGGCACGACGACGGCGAGTTCGAGTTCCGCCGTGTCGAGTACGACGTCGAGCGGGCCGCCGCCGCGTGGCGTGCCCGTGGCGGCCCCTTCGGCGAGCTTGCCGCGCAGCGAGTCGAGCGCGGCTCCGACTGACTTCCGGCGCTAAGTCGTCACTCGGGGTGCGCTTCTCGGCGGTACGCTCGCAGCGGGGAGGAGGCCGGGCGCCCCTTTGGAAGGAGCAGAGCGGCCGGGAGCTCAGTTTCGGCGGCCGCAGGTTCCCGCGCTCCCGCACGTCGTGCGACGCCTCGGAATACGCCTTGTAGCTCGCGTTCGACTTCGGCGCGCGGGCAAGGTAGATCGCCGCCTGGGCGAGGTTCAGCCGCGCCTCCGGCAGCCCCACGTGCTCCACCGCCTGCGCGGCGGCCACCGCGACGACGAGCGCGCGCGGGTCGGCGTTCCCCACGTCCTCCGAGGCCAGCACGACCATGCGCCGCGCGATGAAGCGCGGATCCTCGCCGCTCTCGATCATGGCCGCGAGGTAGTAGACGGCCGCGTCGGGGTCGGAGCCGCGCATCGACTTGATGAACGCCGAGGTGAAGTCGTAGTGCGCGTCGGCGCCCTTGTCGTAGACGAGCGGGCGCTTTCGGGCGGCGTCCTCGACGTGCCGTTCGGCGAGCGGCTCGCCCTCCGACTGCGCCGTCTGCCAGGCCAGCTCCAGCACGTTGAGCGCCGATCGCGCGTCCCCGCCCGCCCGCGCCGCGATCGACGAGACGAGCTCCTCCGGCACCTCCGCCTCGAGCTCCGCCGCCCCGCGCCGCACGAGCTCCGCGAGGTCGTCGTCCGACAGCGGCTCGAGCTCGATGACCTGGCAGCGCGAGATGAGGGCCGAGTTGACCTCGAAGTACGGGTTCTCGGTCGTCGCGCCGATCAGGGTCAGGAGCCCTTCCTCCACGCCTGGCAAGAGCGCGTCCTGCTGGGCCTTGTTGAACCGGTGAATCTCGTCGAGGAAGAGGATCGTGCGCCGCCCGCCCGCCCCCAGGTGCTCGCGCGCGCGGGCGAGCACGCTGCGAACGTCCGCGACGCTGGCGGAGACTGCCGAGAGCTCCTCGAACTCCGCGCCCGTCGCGCCGGCCACGATGCGCGCGAGCGTCGTCTTCCCGCTTCCCGGCGGCCCGTACAGGATCGTCGAGCCCACCCGGTCCTCCGAGATCGCGCGCCGGAGCGCCGACCCCTCGTCGAGCACATGACGCTGGCCGACGAACTCGTCGAGGGTCTTCGGGCGGAGCCGAAGCGCGAGCGGCGCCACGGCCGGCAGGCGCTCCCGTGCGGCATCGGAGAACAGATCGCCCATTGGCGCGAAGTATGCTCCGACCATGGCGGTCGAGGAATCGTCGGAGCCGACGCTCCCCGGCCACGCGGCCGAGCCCGCGCCCGGCGACGACGCCGAGGAGGACTACTCGCAGCCGATCCTGCCGGGCGAGGGCGAGAGCGACTACGAGCGCTACCTTCGCACCGACGCGCTGCTCGCCCTCCAGAAGACGCCCGACGAGCAGGTTCATCGCGACGAGCTGCTCTTCCAGACGGTGCACCAGTCCTCCGAGCTGTGGCTGAAGCTCGCGGCGACCGAGGTCGAGACGGCGGCGCGCCACGTGCGCGAGCACGAGATCGCTCCGGCGCTGCGGCTGCTCCGGCGGGCAAGCCTCTGCCTCCAGCTCATCACGGGACAGCTCGACATGCTCGAGCAGATGTCGCCCTGGGAGTACCAGACGATCCGCAAGGTGCTCGGGCACGGGAGCGGCTTCGACTCACCGGGATTCCGCAACGTGCGCCGCGTGTCGCCGGACCTCGGCGAGGCCTTCCACGCGCTCCGGCGCGAGGCCGGGCTCTCGATCGTCGACCTGTACGTGCGCGGGCGGGAGTTCGAGGAGCTCTACCAGCTCGCGGAGGCGCTGACCGAGTGGGACGAGCGCGTGACGGTCTGGCGCTTCCGGCATTACAAGGTCGTCTCGCGGATCATCGGCGACGAGGTCGTCGGGACGCAGGGAACGCCGGTCGAGCTCCTCGGCAGCCTGATCAAGAAGAACCTGTACCCGGAGCTCTGGCGGGCGCGGAACGAGATCACCGCCCGGTCGAACGAGGAGTGAACAGCGCGAAGGTCTGGGCCTGCGGCGACTACGAGCGCGTCGCAGAGCGGCTCGCTCCGGTCCACGACCAGCTCGTCGCGCGCCTCCAGCCGCGTGCCGGTGAGCGGTGGCTCGACGTCGCGACCGGCACCGGAGCAGTCGCGATTCGAGCGGCGCAGGCGGGGGCCGACGTGGTCGGGGTCGACATCACCCCGGAGCTCCTCGTCCAGGCGCGCGCGAAGAGCGACGGCCTTCTTGCGCGTTTCGATCTCGGCGACGCGCAAGATCTGCCCTACGAGGACGCGAGCTTCGACGTCGTCGCGTCGTGCTTCGGCGCCATCTTCGGGCCCGACCAGGGGGCCGTGGCCCACGAGCTCGCGCGCGTCTGCCGGTCCGGAGGGCGGCTCGGCCTCACGGCCTGGCACGCGAACGACGAGCTCGACGGCGTCTACGAGCGGGCCGGCGTCGATGTGCCGGCTCAGGACCCTGATCCGGTTCTCTGGAGCGACGAGGGGCACCTAGGCCGGCTTCTCGGCAAGTCGTTCGAGCTGGAGCTCGTGCCGGGGGTCTGGCGGGTGGTGATGGAGTCGCCGAAGGCGGTGTGGGAATGGTGGTCCTCGGTGGTACCGCCTTTCGTAGCGTTGCTGAACGGGCTCGACCCGGAGCGGCGGGAGGCGTTTCGGAGGGAGTACACGGCGTTCGCCGAGCGGCACCGCACGCGGGAGGGCGTCGAGCTACGCCGCGACTACGTGCTCGTCCTCGGGCGGCGGCGCTGATGGCGACCGTGTCGCTTCGGGACGAGGTGACGAGCCTCCTGCAGGGACTCATCAGGCTCGACACCGTGAATCCGCCCGGGAACGAGACCGTCGCGGCCGAGTACCTGCGCGCGTACCTGGAGGAGAACGGGGTGGCGTGCGAGCTCTACGCGCGGATTCCCGAGCGCGCCAACCTCGTGGCGCGGATACCGGGCCGCGGCGAGGGGCCGCGGCTCCTCTTCCTCTCGCACACGGACACGGTGCTCGCGGACCCGGCCGAGTGGCAGGTCGACCCGTGGTCGGGCGAGCTCCGCGACGGGGAGGTGTGGGGGCGCGGCGCGCTCGACATGAAGGGCCAGGTCGCGGCGAACGCGGTTGCGATCGCCTCGCTCGCCCGCGACGGGTTCGAGCCCGCGGGGGACGTGATCTTCGCGGCCACGGCCGACGAGGAGGTCGGTGACGACTTCGGCCTCTCGTGGCTCTGCGTCGAGCATCCCGACACGATTCGTGCCGACTTCGCCGTCAACGAGGGCGCCGGCGAGCGCATCGAGCTCGGCGGGCGCCCCTTCTACCTCTGCGCCACCGCCGAGAAGACGAGCGCGCCCTTTCATCTCCGCGTGCACGGCCGAAGCGGCCATGCCTCGATGCCGGGAATCGCCGACAACGCGCTGCTCAAGGCGGTACGGCTGCTCGGCCGTCTCGAGGAGCTGCGGCCGGAGCCGGTCCTCGGGCCCGAGGTCGAGGCGCTGCTCGAGATCGTGACGGGAAGCGCGCCGGGGCCGGAGGATGCGCTGGAGCTCGCACGCTCCTTCAGCCCGCTCGCCGCCTCACTCGTCGAGCCGCTGCTCTCGCTCACCGTCTCGCCGACGATGATCGAGGCCTCGAAGAAGCGAAACGTGGTCCCGGCGCTGTGCGACGTCACGGTCGACTGCCGCCTCCTGCCCGGGCAGACGACCGCCGAGGCGGAGCGGCTGATCCGCGGCGCGCTCGGTGATGGCGACTACGACCTCGAGTGGATCCAGGCTCAGGGCGGGACGCGCTCGCCGTTCGAAGGCCCCCTCTGGGACGCGGTCGAGTCCTTCGTGGCGGACGCGGACCCCGAGGCGCGCGTCGTGCCGATCTGCGTCGCCGGCTTCACGGACAGCCACTGGCTCCGCGAGGCCTTCGGCACCGTCGCGTACGGCTTCTTCCCCGCCCGCGCGATGGACCCCGAGCTCGCCGCGCGGCTCGTCCACTCGGCCGACGAGCGCGTGCCGGTCGACGACCTCGAGCTCGGCGTTCGCTTCCTGCGCCACGCTGCTCACCTCGTCTGCGGCTAGCCGACAGCAGCTCGACCGGTCGTTTCAGACGGAGACGCGGGCGGAGCCCGCACCTCCTGATGGCGGCACCGCAAGCGGTGCCTTCGCGCGATCGGCGCGTAGCAGCGTCGCGTCGAGCGAGTACCGTTGCCCGAGATGGCCGCCGGCTCCTCCGCGTACGAGCACGGCGCGGGCACGCAGTGGATCGAGAACCGCGCTCCGACCGGCAGGTTTCCCAGGATCGACCTGCGCGAGCTCTTCGCACACCGCGAGCTCGTCTTCTTCCTCGCTCTCAAGGATCTCAAGCTCCGGTTCAAGCAGACCGCGCTCGGCGTGGCCTGGGCGGTCGTCCAGCCGCTCATCGGCGTCGCCGTCTTCAGCGTCTTCCTCCGCCGGGTCGCGCACCTGCCGAGCGAGGGCGTGCCGTACCCGCTCTTCGCGTACGCGGGCTATGCGCTCTGGTCGTACCTGACGAGCGCGGTCCAGGCCGCCTCGCAGAGCCTGATCGGCAACGTGGCCCTCGTCACGAAGGTGTACTTCCCGCGACTCGGCGCCCCGCTCGCAGCCGTACTGCCCGGGATCGTCGACCTGCTGGCCTCCCTCGTCTTCCTCGGCGCCTTCATGGCCTACTTCGGCGTCGCCCCCGGGCTACGGACCGCGACCGTGCCGCTCTGGGTCCTGGCTGGCGTCCTGCTCGCCTTCGGGATCGGGGCGTGGGTGGCGGCGCTGTCGGTGCGCTATCGCGACGTTCGCAACGCGCTGCCGTTCGTGATCCAGATCTGGTTCTTCGCCTCGCCGATCGTGTACCCGAGCTCCCTCATCCACAGCGGGTGGCGCTACGTCTACGCGCTCAACCCGATGGTGGGCGTGGTCGACGGCTTTCGCTGGGCGCTCGTCGGGACGCACCCGCCCGGGCTCGAGCACCTCCTCTCGCTCGGCTCGGGGCTCCTGATCCTCGCCGCCGGGCTCGTCTACTTCGCCGCGTCGGACCGCAGCTTCGCGGACGTGATCTGATGGCGGGCTCCGCGATCGTGGTCGAGGACGTCTCGAAGCGGTACCGCCTCGGCGAGTGGACGTATCCGACGGCCGTCGAGGCGGTGCTCGGGCGCCTGCGCAGCCGGCCCGAGCCCGAGATCGTGTGGGCGCTCCGCGACGTCTCGCTGACGATCCAGGAAGGCGAGGCCGTCGGGGTCATCGGCCGTAACGGCGCGGGCAAGACGACGCTCCTGAAGATCCTCGCGCGGATCACACACCCGACGGCGGGCGTCGCGCGTATGCGCGCAGCCGCTTCGACGAGATCGTCGCCTTCGCCGGCGTGGAGCGGTTCCTCGACACGCCGCTCAAGCGCTACTCGTCGGGCATGTACCTCCGGCTCGCGTTCGCGGTCGCAGCGCACCTCGACCCCGAGATCGTCGTGGTGGACGAGGTGCTCGCGGTCGGCGACGTCGAGTTCCAGCAGCGCTGTCTTGGCAAGATGTCGGAACTCGGGAGCGAGGGCCGCACCGTCCTCTTCGTCAGTCACGACCTGGGGGCGATCGGCCGGCTCTGCCGGCGTGTCCTATGGATTGAGGGCGGGTCGGTCGAAGCCGATGGACCGACCGTGGACGTCATCGACCGCTACCTGCGCTCCGTCGTACCGGCGGTCGCGCGTACGAGCTTCCCCGACGAGCCGGCGGCCCCGATCCAGCTCCTCTCGGTCGAGCTCACGGGCGAGACCGGCGATCCGGTCGAGCTGCCGCGGCGGGACGAGCCGCTGCAGGTGCGCTTCCGGTTCCGTACCCGCGAGCGCATTCCGGGGCTCGATCTGGCGGTCGTCCTCCTCGACGCACAGGGGTTGCGCGTGATCGACGACGCGTGGTCCGACACGAGGGAGGCCGGGGAGGACGCGACCGAACCGGGCGAGTACGAAGCGAGCCTAACGATTCCGGCTGTGCTCCCCGCGGGCCGCTATCTGCTCTCTGTCTGGTTCGGACGTGGCCTCGAAGAGTTCGCATACCAAGAGGCGCTTCAGTTCGAGCTCTGGCCGGCGCTCGGCGAGGCCGAGCGCTCGGTCCGCCGCAACAGGGTCGTCCAGCCGCCGCTTCGCTGGAGCGTCCGATCCCGCGCGCAGGATTCGGTCCGTGGCCGAGCCTGAGGTCTCCGTCGTCATTCCGACTCGGGACCGCTGGCCCCACCTGACGCGCGCGCTCCGAAGCGTTCTGGCCCAGGAGGACGTCGACCTCGAGGTGATCGTCGTCGACGACGGGTCGACGGACGAGACGTCGGCGCGGCTGGCCGAGGTCGATGATCCGCGCGTCGTCGTCGTCCACCGTGAGCCTCCGCACGGCGTCGCCCGCGCCCGCAACACGGGCATCGAGCACGCGCGCGGTACCTGGCTCGCCTTCCTCGACGACGACGACCTCTGGGCGCCGCGGAAGCTCCGGGCGCAGCTCGACGCGGCTGCGGCCGTGGGCGCGGGCTTCGCCTACTCCGGAGTCATCCACCTCGACAAGTCGCGTCAGCACGTCGCGTTCGTCGGGCGCCCTCCCGACCCGGCCGACCTCGAGCGCAGGCTGCTCGTGCACAACGTCGTTCCGGGCGGATGCTCGAACGCCGTCCTCCGCGCCGACGTCGTCGCCCGCGTCGGCCCCTTCGACGAGCGGCTCGCCGAGCTGGCCGACTGGGATCTATGGATCCGTGCGGTCGCCGTCACGACCGGAGCCGTCGTGCAGGAGTACCAGGTCGGCTACCTGGAGCACGAGCAGAACATGCTCTTTCGGGACAAGCCCCGCGTGAGGGAGGAGCTCGACTACCTGGCGGACAAGTACGCCGCCGCGCGGCGGGCTCACGGCGTGAAGCTCGATCGGCGGTACTTCCGCAACTGGGTCGGCTACCAGTACCGCCGGGCCGCACGCATCCATCGCGACGAGGAGCGCTCCGTCCTCGCGGCGCGCTACTTCCTGAAGGCCGCGGTCCTCTCCTCGAATCCGCTCGACCTCGTTCGCGCGGCGACCGCGCTCGTCGGAGAGCGCTCCCTTCGTGTCGCACGCGCGTTCAAGAGACTCGTCAGGCGCAAGCCGACGTACGCCGTTCCGCCCGACCAGTCGCCGACCGGCCCTTCCTGGCTCGAGGCGTATCGGTGAGTCGCGCCTCGCCTGCGCCCGGGTAGGCTCTTCTCATGGCCGCGGAGAAGGTGAGACTGGGCGGGATGGCCCTCCAGAACGGGGTGCTCGTGCACGGACCGCGAGCGTGGGCGGCTGCAGTTCGGCTGCCGGACGGCCGGCTCGAGGTCGCCGCGGCGCCGAAGCGGTTCCGCGCCGCCGACGTCGAGCGGCCCTTCCTGCGTGGCCCGGCACGCCTCCTGGAGGCTGTTGCGATCCTGCCCGAGGTCCGCCGCCGGCTGCCGGCGGCGAAGCTGCCGTTCGAGCGGCCCGCCGTTCTCGCCGCGATGCTCGGCAGCGCGGTGGCGGTACGCGTCGTCCGTGGCTCCGAGCGAGTCGGTCCTGCCGCGCAGGAGCTCGTCAGCGGGCTCCTCTCCTTCGCCCCCGCCGCTTTGGCGCTGCGCGGGTCGGACCTCGCCGCCTACCACGGCGCGGAGCACGTGTCGATCGGGAGCTACGAGCACGGCGAGACCCGCGCCAAGGAGCACGAGCGGTGCGGCTCGCACCTGCTGGGACCGCTGATCGCGACGTCCACGGTTGCGAGCGCGCTCGCGGCACGGCTTCCCGCGACGATGCGCGGTCCGGCGCGAGTCGGCGCATCCATCGGTGCGCTCGCGGCGACGACCGAGATCTTCGGCTGGATGGTCCGGAACCCCGACCGGCGGCTCGCGCGCGTCCTTGCTCGCCCCGGGCACGAGCTCCAGCATCGCCTCGCCACGGCGGAGCCGACGACGGAGCAGCTCGAGGTCGCCGAGGCGGCCCTTCGCGCCTGCCTCGAGCTCGAAGATGGCGATCACCGAACGAACTAAGAGGCTTCCGCCAGAGGTCTTCGACCTGCCCGTGGAGAAGATGCGGGCGGGCTACTACACCGACGCGTACTTCAACCACGCACGCGAGACGCTCCTCGCCGACGAGCGCCACCCGCACGTCGTGATGCAGGTGTTCCAGAAGAAGGACGCCTACCTCGGGGGAATGGACGAGGCGATCGCAATCCTCAAGCTCTGCTCCCACGACTGGGACGGCCTCGAGATCCGCGCGCTCTACGACGGCGACCGCGTGGCGCCGTACGAGTCGGTGATGACGATCGAGGGCGACTACACAGCCTTCGCGCATCTCGAGACGCTGTATCTCGGCGTCCTCTCGCGGCGGACGCTCATCACGACGAACGTCGTCCGTGTGCTCGAGGCCGCGAACGGCAAGCCGATCATCTTCATGCCGGCGCGCCACGACCACCACCGCATCCAGACCGGCGACGGCTACGCCGCGTTCGTCGCCGGGCGGATCGTGGGCGCGCCGGTCGGCGTCACGACCGACGAGCAGGCGTCGTGGTGGGGCGGCAAAGGCGTCGGGACGGTGCCGCACTCGCTCATCTCGTCGTACGGCGGCGACACGGTGCTCGCCGCGAAGCGGTTCGCCGACTGGGCGCCGCCCGACCTGAACGTGGTCGTCCTGGTGGACTTCGACAACGACTCCGTCCGCACCTCGCTCGAGGTTGCGCGTGCGCTCGGGCCGCGCCTCTGGGGTGTCCGGCTCGACACCTCCGAGACTCTCGTCGACCGGTCGTTGTGGGACGAGATGGGCGACTTCAACCCGCAAGGGGTGAACGAGCGGCTCGTGCGCAAGGTGCGCGCAGCGCTCGACGACGCCGGCTTCGACGAGGTCCGCATCGTCGCCTCGGGTGGGTTCACGGTCGAGAAGATCAAGGCGTTCGAGGAGCAGGGAGTACCCGTCGACTCGTACGGGATCGGATCGTCGCTGATCCGCGGCTCGAACGACTTCACGGCCGACATCGTCGTGACGGACGGAAAGCCGGCCGCCAAGGTGGGTCGCCGCAAGCGGCCGAACCCGCGCCTGGAGCGCGTCGAGTGAGGCGGGCCGGTGTGGCTTGGCCCTTGTCTAAGGCACCCCCAACCTCCTCCCCGCGTCGATCATGACGCGAAAATCCGCACGCGTGGGGGACGCGTGCGAGCCGAGATCGTGACGAACCGTGTCGTCTTGTGGGACGTCGACACCCAGGTCGACTTCATGCTTCCGGACGGGAAGCTCTACGTCCCGGAAGCCGAGGAGACCGCGCCTGCCATGCGCCGGCTCGTCGAGGCCGCCCGCCGGGCTGGAGTTGTCCACGTCGCCTCGGCCGACGACCACGAGCTGACCGACCCCGAGATCTCCGACGAGCCCGACTGGCGCAACACGTACCCGCCGCACTGCCTCCGCGGCACGCGCGGCGCCGCGAAGATCCCGGAGACCGAGCAGGAAGACCCGCTGCCGCTCTCGCTGACGCCGTACCCACCCGGCCTCGTTCCCGGGCTCGTCGAGGGACGCCGCGAGATCCTGCTCCTGAAGAAGAACTTCGACGTGTTCACGAATCCCAACACCGATTCGCTTCTCGACGCGCTCGACCCCGACGAGATCCTCGTCTTCGGGGTCGCCACGGACGTCTGCGACGACGCCGCGATCCGCGGCTTCCTCCAGCGCGGCCGTAGGGTCAGGTTCGTCGAGGATGCTGCCCGAGGGCTCGACGAGGGCCGCGTCGCCGCCTGCATCGCCGTCTGGCGCGAGCGCGGCGTCGCGTTTACGACGGCTGCCGAGGCGGCGGAAGCTCTCTAAGGTTTTCGGTCGCCCTGCCGATGAGAGCGGGGCATGCCGCACTTCGGGCACTGGATCCATGTCGTCGCGGCTGCGGCGCTCACCTGGCTGCCGATCCTCTTCTTCGGCCTGATCTGCTACCTGCTGTGGCGCACGGTGCAGATGATGCCGCGCGTCAAGCCGGCGCAGCTGCAGGCTGACAGCGCGAGCACCGTCAGCTGGACCGACGTGGCGGGCGCCGAGGAGGCGAAGGCGGAGCTGCTCGAGGTCGTCGACTTCCTCCGCCATCCGAAGCAGTTCGAGCGGCTCGGCGCGCGCGTTCCGAAGGGAATCCTGCTCTACGGGCCGCCCGGGACGGGCAAGACGCTGCTCGCCAAGGCGGTCGCGAACGAGTCCGGCGCGGCCTTCTACTCGCAGAGCGCCTCCGCCTTCGTCGAGATGTTCGCCGGCCTCGGCGCGTCGCGGATCCGCAAGCTCTTCAAGGAGGCGCGCAAGCACGCGCCGTCGATCGTCTTCATCGACGAGCTCGACGCCGTCGGCGCCGCCCGGACGGGTCACGGCTTCAACCGCGAGCAGGACCAGACGCTGAACCAGCTGCTCGTCGAGCTCGACGGCTTCGGCGTGACCGACCAGGTCGTCGTCATGGGCGCCTCGAACCGGCTCCAGGACCTCGACCCCGCCCTGCTTCGTCCCGGGCGCTTCGACCGCCAGATGCTCGTCGCCCCGCCCGACCTCGCCGGCCGCGAGGAGATCCTCCTGGTCCACACGCGCGGCAAGCCGCTGGCCGCGGACGTCGACCTCTCGATCATCGCGCGTCAGACCGCCGGGCTTACCGGCGCCGACCTCGCGAACATCTGCAACGAGGCCGCGATCTTCGCGGGCCGCCAGCAGCTGCAGTACATCCGGCACGTCGACTTCGAGAACGCGATGGAGCGCGTCGTCGCCGGCCTCCAGCAGCGGCGCGTCGTGACGGAGAAGGAGAAGCGGATCCTGGCCTACCACGAAGGCGGACACGCGCTTATGTCGCACCTGATGGGCGACGCGCTGCCCGTCCAGAAGGTGACCATCGTCTCGCGCGGCCAGGCCCTCGGCTACACCCTCAACCTCCCCGCCGAGGACCGCTACCTCCACACCAAGGAGGAGCTCGTCGACATGATGACGATCTACCTCGCCGGGCGAGCCGCCGAGCAGGTCGTCTTCGGACGCGTTACGAACGGCGCTGCCAACGATCTCGAGAAGGCGACTGAGCTGGCCCGCGAGATGGTGTTCGAGTTCGGCATGTCCGAGGTCGTCAGCTCGCGGACGATGCGCGCCGACAACTACTCGCTCTCCGAGGAGACGAAGCGGCTCCGCGACCAGGAGCAGGCGCGGCTCACGGACGAGGCCTACGAGGAGGCGCTCAGGCTCCTGAGCAAGCACCGCGGCGCCCTCGACCGGATCGCCGGCTCGCTGCTCGAGAAGGAGACTCTCGTCCGCGACGAGATCGAGGCGCTCGTCGCCGACCTCGAGCCCGAGTCGCACTCGAGCGAAACCGTGGGAACGGTCCGCGCCGTCGCGGCCGACTGAGCACGCCAGTCGTTAGCATCGGCTGCGTGCCTCCCCGCCGCATCCACCACCTCGGCATGGCCGTCGAGGATCTCGACGAGGCGCTCGACACCTACGAGCGGCTCTTCGGCGCGCAGCTCGAGCACCGCGAGCTCGTGCCCGAGCAGGGCGTGGAGGCTGCGGCGGTCCGCGTCGGGGAGAGCCGCGTCGAGCTGCTCGCCTCGCTCGGCGACGACACGCCGGTGGGCAAGTTCCTGGCGAAGCGAGGCCCCGGGATGCACCACGTCGCCTACGAGGTCGACGACCTGCGCGCGACCATCTCGCACCTCGCCGAGGCCGGGGCCGAGCTGATCGACGACGAGCCGCGCCAGGGCCTCTTCGGGCTCGAGGTCGCGTTCGTCCACCCCGACGCCGTCCACGGCGTCCTCTCCG
>VAYE01000160.1 GCA_005883235.1 Actinomycetota bacterium | reverse complement strand
CCCGACTTCTGGCGCTACGGCAAGCCGCGCTTCGCCTGGCCGGTGCCGACCTACCTCTTCGCCGCGCTCTGGTTCGTGCTCTTCACGATGGCCGGCTGGATGATGGCCGACCTGAGCAAGGCGACCGACTCGGCGGCGATCTTCCGCTACACCGTCCACTACTCGCTCTTCGGCGCGTTCTGGCTGGCGTGGATCATCGCCACGATCAGCCAGTTCGCGATCAACGACGGGAACTACTACGAGTCGGTGAACGCGGGCCAGAACCTGCTCGGCGGCTGGCGCTGGTGGCGGCGGCCGTACACGTGCCTGGCCGTCGCGGGCGGCGGCGTGATCGCGGCCGACCTCGTGAACTTCCACTTCCTGAACGGCTGGTTCAAGGTCGCGACATTCCTGGCGATCACGGTGCCGTCGGCGACGGTGATCATGGCCGTCGACCACTTCCTCCTGCCGCGGCTCTTCCGGATCTCGCGTCCGCTCACGCGCGTGCCGGCCTGGCAGGACGCGGGGCTCATCAACGTTCCGGCGGTCGTCGCGCTGCTCGTCGCCGTCTTCTTCGGCGTCACCGGCTCGGCGAGCTGGCCGCGCGGCTGGCTCGAGTCCACGCCGCCGAACTCCTGGGGGCCCGTCCCGCTCGAGTCGTGGCTGATCGCCGGCGCGCTGTACGTCGCCCTGGTCGCCGTCGCGCGCGCGGTCGTGCCGAACGTGAAGGAGGCGCTCGCCTTCAGCCGCGACGCGCTCGTGGCAGCCGTTCCGCCGGGCGCCGTGGTCGACCTCGCGAGCGAGGCGGAGGGCGGCGTCGTGACCGCGACGCCCGCTCCTGCGGCGGGGGTCTGAGCCTCCTCCTCCAGAACGGCCTCGTCGACGTCGGCGCGGGAGAGTTCCGCCGCGCCGACGTCGCCGTCTCCGACGGGCGGATCGTCGAGCAGGCGGGCGACGCCGCGGAGCGGATCGACTGCTCGGGCTTCCTCGTCGTCCCGGGGATGGTCAACGCGCACAACCACTCGAACGAAAACTGGTTCCGCGGCATGTGGGACAACCTGCCGCTCGAGCCCTGGATGCTCTTCTCGTACCCGGTCCTGGCCGCGCCCGCGCAGTCGCCGGACGAGATCTACCTCCGGACGCTGCTCGGCGCGATCGAGCAGCTCCGCTCAGGCGCCAC
Source organism: Actinomycetota bacterium (assembly GCA_005883235.1). The sequence continues at coordinate 5,274 of VAYE01000160.1, read as the reverse complement.
GTGCGTCGTCGACTTCCTCTACGAGCTCGACGGCTTCACCGACGAGTCGCTCGAGGCGGTCGTCCGCGCCTACCGCGACGTCGGCCTGCGCGCGCTGATCGCCCTCGGGATCGGCGACCGCGCCTACCACGAGACCGTCGTGCTCGACGAGGGGCTCGTCTCACGCGACCTGATCGAGCGGCTCGAGCGCGAGGCGCCGCCGAGCTGGCCGGAGTGGGAGCGTTTCGTCCGCGGTGCGATCGAGAGATTCCATCGCCCCGACGAGGGGATCTCGATCTGCCCGGCCCCGAGCGGGCCGCAGCGCTGCACGGACGACATGCTCGCCGGCTGCGCCCGGCTGGCCGAGGAGCTCGACTTGGTGCTCCACATCCACGTGCTCGAGACGCGGATGCAGGCCGTGTCCGGCCAGCGCATGTACGGGCGAACGCTCGTCCAGCACATGGACGCGATCGGGTTCCTCTCGCCGCGCGTCTGCTTCGCGCATGGGATCTGGCTGGCGCCGTCCGACATGGAGCTCGTCCGCGACCGCGACGTCTCCATCGCCCACAACCCCGTCTCGAACTTGAAGCTCGGGAGCGGGGTCGCGAACGTGCCGAAGCTGCTCGCGCACGGCGTGAACGTCGCGCTCGGCACCGACGGCATGTCCTCGAACGACGGGCTCGACATGTTCGCGTCGGTGAAGCTCGCGGCGCTCGTGCACAAGCTCTGGGGTGTGGACTACGAGCAGTGGCTCGGGGCGCGGGAGGCCTGGCAGCTCGCGACGGTCGGCGGCGCACGGGCGGCCGGCGACGTGGACGGCCTCGGGCGCATCGAGCCCGGCCGGCGCGCCGACCTCGTCCTCCTCGACCTGGCAAGCCATGTCTTCACACCGCTCAACGACCCGCTCCGCCAGCTCGCGTTCGGCTCGACGACGAGCGCCGTCCACTCCGTCCTCGTCGGCGGCCGCTGGGTCATCCGCGACGGCCGCGTGACGACGGTCGACGAGGCGGACGTGCTCACCCGCGCGCGCGAGGTCGGGGCCGAGATCGTCGGCCGCTTCGACGAGGCGTTCGAGCTCGGCCGTCAGCTCCTCGCCCCGCTCCGCGGCGGCTGGCTCGAGGCGCTCCGCACCGGCGTCGGCGTCGGCGTCGAACGCAAGCTGGCACCGTAAGCGGGACCCGCCCCGCCCGCCCTGCCGTACAGCCGATATGACACGCGTCGCGGTGGCCCTTCTCGCGGTCGGCCTTTGGGCGCCGTTTACGAGCGGAGCTCCGGCCGCCGGACGGTGCAGCGGCCGGCTCCTGCGGGCACCCGCGGGACTGCCGGCCCCGGTGGCGATGACCACCGAGTGTGGTCGCTTCCGGATCGGCCGCGACGGCCGGGTCACGCACTCGCCCAAGCGTCTGCCGGTGCCGCGAGGCGCGAGTTGGTACCCCGCCGACGGGGCTTGGTACAGGCCCGAGAACGGACACCTGGTCATTGGCCGCTGGCGGCAGCGCCTGTGGCGCTCGCAGGGTCGTTTCACGCCCGCGTACGACGTCGGCGCGCTGACGCTCGGGCCGCACGCGCTTGCTTTCTCGTACGGCAACTCCACACGGCTCTACGTCGCCGACCTCGACTCCGCGGAGCACGAGGTCGCAGACGGCGAGTATCCGCTCGGCTGGACGCGGGCGGGCGATCTCTTCACCCGCGCGGACCGGCGCGGCGAGCTCCGCCTCCGCCACGCGGCCGGCGGCCTCGCCGGCACGCTCGCCACCAGAGTCTCCGACTACGCGTTCGACCGCGCGAACGCGGAGCTCGACTTCGTCGAGAGTGGACGCGTCCTGCGAACGGACGGCTCGGCGCCCGTGGCGTTCGCCCACGTGGGGCGGCTCGGACTGTCACGCCGGCCAGAGCTCGACCCACTCGGCCGCCTTCTCGCGCTCCGTGACCGGCGCCGCATCGTCGTGCTCCGGCGAGACGGCTCAGTCTTTGCTTCGACGGAGCTCCCACGGAGGCGTAGTCGCGTCGACGGCGTCTCGAGCCGGCTCGTGGCTTCTCCCGACGGCCGTTCGGTCGCGTTCACGCTCACGCGCGGGAACACGGCGTACGGCTCCCGCGGCAGCGAGATGGTCTACCTCCTGCGCACCGGCATGCGCCAAGCCATGCGCCTCCATACCGAGCGCATGCGCTTCGCGGTCTGCGAGCGGGGGGCCGACCTGGCGTGGCACGGCCGCTGGCTGCTCTACTCGGCGAGCGAAGGGAACGTGGTCGTACTCGACGGCCGCGCCGGCCGGCGGACGCTCGACCTCACTCGCACCGTCCTCAGCCTGCCGGGCTCGCATGGAGGCGAAGGCCACGCGAACGTCACCGCGAGCTGGGCCCGCTACTAGTTGACGGAAGGAACCATGGTCCTAGGGCCGAAGGGAAGCGCCGATGGATCTTCGTCACAGGGGTCGAGCGGTCGCAGTAGTCCTCGGCGCGGGCGCCGCGGTGCTACTTCCGCTCTCGACCGCCCCGGGTGCCTCCGCGCACCGATCGCCCTGCCACGCCCGCCACACGTGCCCGTCCGACAACCACTCGTATGCATGGCGCGGGCTGATCTGCACGTCGCACAAGACGCAGCGGCTGAAGAGCGACACGATCACGATCCACTACGGCGGCCGCACGTACTGGTGCCACCGCGTCAAGAAGCCGAAGCCGCCGCCGCCGCCTCCGCTTCCTCCGCCTCCGCCGCCGCTACCCCCGCCACCGCCACCGCCCCCTCCACCACCTCCGCCGCCGGCTCCGACCGCTCTGGCGGGGCACTACTGCGGCTTCACGAACAACGGCTACGGCATCTGCTTCGACGTCACGTCCGGCGGCCAGTACTTCACGAACGCGGTCTTCCAGCTCAAGACGCCGTGCCAGCCTCCCTCCGAGCTCACGGTCACGCTCGAGACGAACGGGAACGTGCCGATCGAGCCCGACCTCACCTTCGACTTCGAGGACCAGTCAGGCGAAGAGCTGTCGGGGAGCTACGTCAAGGGCAAGCTGGACACGGCCGGCAACGCCCAGGGCGTGGTGCACGTCGCGGCGTCGTTCGACTACCAGGGCACGCACTACACCTGCCTCTTCGACACCGAGTGGTCGGCGAGGCTCGGCGCCTGACGGCGGGCCTCCCGCTGACCGGCCGCGGGGTCCTGGCAAACGGGCGTCAGCCGGCGGGCCGGAATCGGGCATGCGATTGCGAACCGGCTCGAGGAGCTCGGCGCTTCGGTGTTCCGGCACGGCTGGACGGCCGGCTCCATGCCCCTCGGCCGCTGGGGAAGACCCGAGGACGCGGGCGCACCTCGTCGGCTGGCTTGCACCGACGAGGCGGGCTGGATCACCGGCCAGGTGATCGACTCCGAAGGCGGCTTCGTCCGCCACCGGTCTCAATAGCGGCGCAGCGCCCGGCGCGGCAGCGACGTGTCCTCGAGCGCTCGTCGTGCCGCCTCCGCGCAGCTCACGAACTCGACGTCGCCCGCGTCGAGGGCGTGCTCGACGAGTGTCCGCAGCGCCTCCACCCGGCCCGGCCGGCCGGAGAGGAACGGGTGCATCGTCAGGACGAAGAGGCAGCCGTGGCGGCGCATGCCGTCGAGCTCCTCGCGCCAGAGCTCGACGGCGCGTGAGGGCGGCTGGATCGTCCCGCTCCCGCTGCGCGGCTCGGGGAGGTACATGTACTGGTTCCAGTCGTCGAGGCTCCAGTGCGGAGGCAGCTCGACGAGCGTCCCGTGCGCGGTCTCGAGCACGTAGGGCCGGTCGTCGTCCATGAGGGTCGAGTCGTACCGGAGCCGGTGCTCGACGAGAAGGTCGAAGGTCCGCTCGCTCGGCTCCCAGCTCGGCGTGCGGTAGCCGTCGGGCCGCACGCCCACCCGCTCGAGCGCCGCGAGTCCACGCTGGAGGTCGGCTCGCTCCGCGGCCTCGCCGAGGTGGAGCGGCGAGCGGTGGGTCCCGCCGTGGTGCGCGATCTCGTGACCGGCCGCGGCGATCCGCTCCACCGTCTCGGGGTAGCGCTCGGCGGTCACGCCGGGAACGAAGAAGGTGGCCGGCAGCGAGTAGTCGGCGAGGAGGTCGAGGAGCCGCGGTACGCCGACGAGCGGCCCGTACGCCTGGTGGCTCATCGCGGCCGGGTTCTGCGCGTGCCGCCGGCTCTCGACGAGGATCGGCGCCTCGGCGTCGACGTCGAAGCTCAGGATCGCGAGCGCCGCGGAGTCGCCGAGCCAGCTCATCGGGCGATTGTCTAGAAAGGACAAGGGAACCGTTGTACGGTGCGAGCGTGCGCAAAGTCATCGCGGCTATTGCTGCCACGGCCGCGCTCGTCGTGGCGGCGCCGAGCTCCGCCGCCGTACGGCTGGTCGGCATCTCGCCTCAGCCGGCCTATCGCGGCAATCCCGTGACGCTCACGGCACGCGTCTCCTCGTCGCGCGTCATGTGCTCGATCACCGTCTACTACAAGAGCGGCCCGTCGCGCGCGAAGGGCCTCTACCCGAAGCGGCCGGTCCACGGCCGTGTCAGCTGGACCTGGCTCGTCGGGACGAGGACCACGCCCGGCCGCTGGCCGGTCTTCGTGAGCTGCGGCCGCGCCGGCACGCTCCGGACGTCGTTCCGCGTCGTCTAGTTGTTGATGATCTGAACGCCCTGGCCGACCGGGCCGTCGATCTGGCAGTTCGTCGCGATCAGCGTCGACACGCCGTCCGGGATGTTGAGTGCGAACGTCTGGCCGCCAGCTTTGCAGTTGTAGAGGTTCACGACGGCGCCGCCGTTGGACTGGACGCCAAACGATTGACCTCCGCCCCCCGCGCGGACCATCGACTCCGTCAGCTCGGCGTTCGCCGCGTTCACGATCATGGCGACGGCGGTCGACTGGTTGCTCCGCATGTTCGAGATCACCGTCGAATACGCGAGATAGAACTGCGACGGCCCCTGCACCTGGGTGTTCCAGTTCACGGCGACGGTCTCGCTGTTGAGGCCGGCGTTGCCCTGGTCGTCGCTCACGAGCACCACGTTCTCGGCGTAGAACGGCGAGCTGCCCCCGACGTTGAGCGCGGTGCTCCAGTTCCCCCACGAGCCGCCCATACAGGTCACGCTCATGTCGGAGATGCTCGAGTTGCTCGCGGAGATGACCGTCCCGCGCGCGAACGCGTCGGACGTGGGCGGCGCGGAGATGACCGTCTGGTCCTGGCCCGAGCCGTGGAGGTAGCACCAGGGCTTCAGAGTCACCTGCTCGTTGAACGTGCCCGGGCTCGCCGTGAGGAGGTACTGCTTCTTCTGCGACGCGTCGGTGATGCTCGC
>VAYE01000159.1 GCA_005883235.1 Actinomycetota bacterium | reverse complement strand
GACCGCAGTCTCGACGGCGAAGCGTTGCGCTGGATCCTCCGGCGAGCGCGAGACCTCGTTGACGAGCTCCATCACGGCCGCGATCGGCGTGTTCATGGTGAAGCGGCGCCCGATGTCGTCGGTGACCTTCGCGATCGTCGCGTGCGCCTTGCGGGCGAGCGGAGTCCCCGTGGTCGTCCCGGCCGGGGCTTCGACCGCCGCGAGTCCCACCCGCCAGAGCTTGTTCAGGAAGCGCACCATCCCCTCGAAGCCGGAGTCCTGCCACTCGGCGTCTTGGTCGACGGGGCCCAGGAAGACCGGGTAGAGGCGGCACGCGTCGGCGCCGTAGCGATCCATGTACTCGTCTGGATCGACCACGTTGCCCTTCGACTTCGACATCTTCGCTCCGCGGTAGAAGACCATCCCCTGCGTGAAGAGGCGCGCGAAGGGCTCGCGAAAGCCGACGAGGCCGATGTCGTTCAGCACCTTCGTGAAGAAGCGCGCGTAGAGCAGGTGCAGGATCGCGTGCTCGATGCCGCCGATGTACTGGTTGACCGGAAGCCAGTAGTCGACGATCTCGCGTGCGAACGGCGCCTCGGCGTTGCGGGCGTCCGCGTAGCGGAGGAAGTACCACGAGGAGTCGACGAAGGTGTCCATCGTGTCGGTCTCCCGGCGGGCGGAGCCGCCGCAGGAAGGGCAGTCGACCCGAACCCAGTCCTCCGCCGCGGCCAGCGGGGAGCGGCCCTTCGGCAGGTAGTCCTCGATCTCGGGCAGGAGCACGGGCAGATCGGAGTCCGGGACCGCGACGATGCCGCAGCGCTCGCAGTGGACGACGGGGATCGGGCATCCCCAGTAGCGCTGTCGGGAGAGCAGCCAGTCGCGGAGGCGGTAGCTGACCGCCGGCCGGGCCGCGTGACGCTCCTCGAGCCACGTCACGATCGCGCGCTTCGCCTCGGGGCTCGGCAGCCCCGAGAACTGCGCCGAGTTGACGAGGCACTCGTTGTCGGTGTGCGCGACGAAGGCGCCTTCCCCCTCGGGCTCCTCGCCCTCGGCCGGCGCGACGACCGTCTTGACGGGGAGGTCGTAGCGCTGCGCGAACGCATAGTCCCGCTCGTCGTGGGCCGGGACGGCCATGATCGCGCCGGTCCCGTACTCCATCAGGACGTAGTCGGCGACCCACACGGGGATGCGGGCGCCGCTCGCCGGGTTGACGACGAACCGGCCGGTTGGAATCCCGTCCTTCTCCTTCGTCTCGCGCTCGACGGCCGACCGCGCGGCCGCGTGGAGCACGTAGTTCCGCACCTCGTCCGCGTGCGACGTGCCCTCCGCGAGCGTCTCGACGAGCGGGTGCTCGGGCGCCAGCACGAAGAACGTGGCCCCGAAGATCGTGTCGGGCCGGGTCGTGAAGACGGGAATGTCGACGTCGAGGCCGTCGACGCGGAAGACGAGCTCGGCGCCTTCCGAGCGGCCGATCCAGTTGCGCTGCATCGTCAGCACGCGCTCCGGCCACGACTCGAGCAGCTCCATCTCGTCGAGCAGCCGGTCGGCGTAGGCGGTGATGCGGAAGAGCCACTGCTCGAGGTTGCGCGCCTCGACCTCGGCCCCGCAGCGCTCGCAACGCCCGTCGATCACCTGCTCGTTCGCGAGCACGGTCTGGTCGTTCGGGCACCAGTTGACCGGAACGTTCTTCCGGTAGGCGAGGCCGCGCTCGAAGAACCGCAGGAAGAGCCACTGGGTCCAGCGGTAGTAGTCCGGCTCGTGCGACGACAGCATCCGGTTCCAGTCGATCGCCCAGCCGATGCGCCCCATCTGGCCGCGGATCCGCGCGATGTTCTCCTCCGTCAGCTCACGCGGATGACGGCCGGCGGTGATCGCCGCGTTCTCGGCCGGCAGGCCGAAGGAGTCGAAGCCCATCGGGCGCAGGACGGCGAAGCCGTGGCGGCGGCGGAAGTGGGCGACGACCTCGCCGAGCATGTAATTCCGCACGTGCCCCATGTGGAGCTCGCCGGACGGGTACGGAAGCATCTCGAGCACGTACGTCTTGTTGCGGTGCGCGCTCAGCTCGTCGGGCGGCGGGTTCGGCGTCGAGAACGCCTTCTCCTCGGCCCACACGCGCTGCCATTTCGGCTCGATCGTCTTCGGGTCGTATCGCTCCATCGCTCGTCCTCCGGAAACAAAAAAGCCTCTCGCTTCGGGAGAGGCCGTGGGAAGCTGCCGCGGCGGCGCCGCGTTCGCTTCCTGCGCTACAGAAGCAGCTCCTGCATTACCGTGACTTTAGCAGCGGGTTCTGCGTCGAGCCACAGACGGAAGGAGACGGTAGATGGCGGGATACGCGGTTGCGAACCTCAAGGAGGTCGACAACCAGGGCGTGCATTTCGGTCTCGACGAGCGCGACTACGAGATCCGAATGGCGCGGGTCGGCTTGGAGTGCGAGCACTGTGGCGTGAGCTACAAGCGGCTCGCCCCGAGCTTCCGCGAGCCCTTCGGGCACAAGCACAAGCGGCAGGAGGAGATCTACGTCCTCGTCGCCGGAAGCGGTCGCATCAAGCTCGACGACGACGTCGTCGACCTGCAGCCATGGACGGCTGTCCGCATCCCACCCGAGACGATGCGGTCCGTCGAGGCGGGTCCCGAGGGCGCAGAGCTGATCGCGATCGGCGCCCCGAGCACCGGGCCGGGCGACGGGGATACCGTTCCCGGCTGGTGGAGCGACTGACCTGTCCGGTCATCTGCCGCCGTGACGACCTCGAGCGGCGTGTCCTCGCACTGACCTTCGACGACGGTCCGTCACGCTGGACGCCGGCGGTGCTCGACCTGCTCGGGGAGCAGGAGGCTCGCGCGACGTTCTTCGTCGTGGGGCGCTACGCGGAGGAGCGGCCCGAGGTCGTCGAGCGAATGGCGCGCGAGGGACACGAGGTCGGGAACCACACGTTCGACCACGTGGACGCGGCCCACGAGCGAGACGAAGCCGTGCTGCGCGACCAGATCGCCCGCACGACCGAGGCGATCCGGGCGGCCGGGGCGCAGACCCACCTGATGCGACCGCCGTACGGGAAGGACGCCTGCAGGGTCGCGCGCCTCGCCTCGGAGCAGGGTCTCTCGCCGACGATCCTCTGGTCCGTGCAGGCCTGGGACTGGGCCGAGCCGCCGCCCGACCAGATCGCGACCGACGTCCTGCGCGGCGCCGAGCCGGGCGCGATCGTCCTGTTGCACGACGGCGTGCCGCCCGACGAGCGACGGGATTGTGCGGGAACGGTCGCGGCGCTCGGGGAGATCCTCCCCGCACTCCGCCGGGACGGCTACGAGCTCGTGACCGTGTCGGAGCTGCTCGCGGCGTAGGGTGCTCGAGCTCTTCCCGGATACCGCCGAGCTCGTCGAGGGCGAGCTCGTGGTCGGAGGCGTTCGGGCCTCGAACCTCGCGGCCGAGCACGGGACGCCGCTCGTCGTCTACTGCCGCGAGACGATCCTCGCGCAGGCGAGGGCGTTCCGCGCGATCGACCCCGACGCGCTCGTGGCGTTCGGCGTCAAGGCCTTCCCGAACGTCGCCGTCCTGCGGCTGCTGCGGGAGGAGGGGCTCGGCGCGGACGTCTCGACGCTCGGCGAGCTCCAGTTCGCGCTGCGTGCGGGCGTGCGAGGCGAGCAGCTCCTCTTCCACGGGAACAACAAGTCGGACGAGGAGCTCGAGGCCGCCGCGGCGGCGGAGGCCCTGGTGGTGCTCGACTCCGGCGAGGAGGTCGCGCGCGCTGCGCGGGCCGGGGTCCGCCGCGTGCTCGTCCGGCTCACGCCCGGCATCCAGGCGCGGACGCACCAGTCGATCCAGACCGCGCACGACGAGTCGAAGTTCGGGCTCGACCCGGACGGTGCGCTCGCCGCCCTTCGCGAGGCGCTCGAGATCTTGGAGCCCGTGGGCGTCCACGTCCACATCGGCTCGCAGCTCGCGCGCGTCGACGAGAGCCTCCTCGCCGTCGACCGGCTCGTGGCGTTCTGCCGGAGATGCCGGGAGGAGCTCGGCTGGGCGCCTCGGCTCGTCGACCTCGGCGGGGGACCGGGGATCAGGCACTCGGCGGAGGAGCGGGTACCGGAGCCGCACGAGTTCGCGCGGGCGCTCGTCGAGCGGCTCCGAAGCGCCTGGCCCGAGCCGACCCGCGTGGCGCTCGAGCCCGGCCGCTCGCTCGTCGGGCGCGCCGGCGTCACGCTCTACCGGATCGGAGCGACGAAGCGAAGCGGCGGCGTCGACTACGCCGCGATCGACGGCGGGATGTCGGACAACCCGCGACCGCAGCTCTACGGTGCACGCTACGACGCCCGCCTCGCCAACCGCGACGGGCCTGCCGAGGGCGAGTTCCGCATCGCGGGCAAGCACTGCGAGTCGGGGGACGTCCTCATCGACCGGATCGCGCTGCCCCGCCCGCACCGCGGCGATCTGCTCGCCGTGCCCGCCACCGGCGCGTACACGCTGAGCATGGCCTCGAACTACAACGGCGTGCCGCGTCCCGCCGCCGTGCTCGTCGCGGACGGAGTCGCGACGGTGATCCGGAGGCGCGAGACGATCGACGACCTGCTCGCGCTCGAGCCGTGATCCGCCCGGCTCGGGAGACGGACGCCGAGGCGCTCGCGCCGCTCCTCGCGCAGCTCGGCTACCCGTTCGGGAGCGCGGAGCTCGCGCCGGCGCTGGCGGAGCTGCTTAGTGACCCGGCGCACCACGTACTCGTCGCGGAGGACGATGGCGAGGTCGTCGGTTTCGTGAACGCGAACTTCCGCCCTCAGCTCCACCATCTCGCACCGGTGGGGACGATCGACGAGCTCGTGGTCGACGAGGCGCGCCGCGGGCGCAGGATCGGCGAGCGGCTCGTCGAGGCCGTGCTCGACGAGGGCCGTCGGCGTGGCGCGGACGTTGTCGAGGTGACGACGCACGAGCGCCGCGAACGAGCGCGAGCGTTCTACCGCCGCTGCGGGTTCGAGGCGACCTCGACGAAGCTCGTCTACCCGCTGCGGTAGCCATGTCCTGGTGTCAGACACCAGCGCGCAGGAGTGACGAGAGCGTGACGAGAGATCGCAGGTGCGCGGCTCCGAGGCTCCAGGAGCGGGCCTACGCGCCCGCGCTGCAGACGTGTCCCGGTGTCAGACACCGTGACGGAAGCGCCACGTGGTCGCCCGCCGTCAGCTCGCCGTGGCGGCCAGGCCCGGGCGGAGCAGGCGCTTCGGCGCCCGCAGGCCCGCGTCGTTCACGCTCGGGTTCCGGGGCTCCGCGAGCGGCGGCGCGCCGAAGGAGGCACGCGTCCGCTCCACCGGCGGCGCCCCGTAGAGCGTCGTCCGCTGCCGCGGCACTCGGCCGGCCGAGCGGATCAGCCCCTCCATCGCCTCGGGCGGGAGCTCCTGCCCGTAGGTCGCCCCGGCCGCCCGCGAGATCGACTCGTTCATGAGCGTCCCGCCGAGGTCGTTGCAGCCGGCCGCGAGCGCCGCCCGCGCCCCGTCCGGGCCGAGCTTCACCCAGGACGCCTGGACGTTCGTGATCCAGGGGTGAAGCGCGAGCCGCGCGACCGCGTGCACGAGGAGCGCCTCGCGGAAGGTCGGTCCCGGGCGCGCGCGCCCGCGCAGGTAGATCGGCGCCTCCATGTGGACGAACGGGAGCGGTACGAGCTCCGTGAAGCCGCAGCTCCGCCGCTGCTGGTCTCGAACCGCCAGCAGATGGCGGGCCCAGCTCCGGGGCCCCTCGACGTGCCCGAACATGATCGTCGCGGTGGAGCGCAGCCCGGCGCGGTGCGCCGTCTCGTGCACCTCGAGCCACTGCCCCGTCGTCACCTTGTCGGGGCAGATCACGCGGCGGACCTCGTCGTCGAGGATCTCGGCCGCCGTCCCGGGAAGCGAGGAGAGCCCCGCGCCGCGCAGCTGCGCCAAGTACTCGTCGAGCGGCAGGCCGAGCGTCGCCGCCCCTTGCCAGACCTCGAGCGCAGAGAACGCGTGCACGTGGAGGTCGGGCACCGCGTGCTTGATCGCCGCGCACACGTCCAGGTAGGTCTGCCCCGTGAAGGCCGGGTGGATGCCGCCCTGGAGGCAGATCTCCACCGCCCCGCGCTCCCACGCCTCCTCGGCGCGGCGGACGATCTCCTCGATCGGGACGAGGTACGGCGCCCCGCGCAGGTTCGCGGCCAGCTTGCCCTTCGAGAACGCGCAGAAGCCGCACCGGAAGTAGCAGACGTTCGTGTAGTTCACGTTCCGCGTCACGACGTACGTGACCGTGTCGCCGCAGACCTCGCGGCGGAGGCCGTCCGCGGCTCGCACGACCGCCTGAAAGGCGGCGCCGCGGGCGCGGAGGAGCGCGGTCGCGTCGTCCTCGTCGAGCTCGATCTCCTCGCGCGCCTTCGCGAGGGCGGCGAGAACGGCCGTATCTCTGACCGGTCCGTGCCCGTTCGGGAGGCGAGGGACTGGGGCTCCGGCGCCGGCGGCCCAAGCCCAGCAGCACGCGTCGCGCGCTCGAGCCGCTCGACCTCGGGCCACGGAGCCTCGGGATTGACGTGGTCGATCGTCACCGGCGAGACGCCGCCCCAGTCGTCGATTCCCGCCTCGAGGAGGCGCGGGAAGTCGTCGTAGCTCAGGTTCGGCGGACACTGGACGCTCGCCTCGGGGCCGAGCAGGATCCGCGCCGCGGCGGCGGTCCACAGGAGCTCCTCGAGCGGAGGCTCCGGCGCCTGCGCCATCTTCGTCCCCGGCTTCGCGCGGAAGTTCTGGACGATCACCTCCTGGACGTGTCCGTAGCGCTCGCCGAGCTCCCGGATGGCGAGCAGCGCCTCGAGCCGCTCGGCCCGCGTCTCTCCGATCCCGATCAGGATCCCGGTGGTGAAGGGGATCGCGAGCGCGCCCGCGGCCGCGATCGTCTCCAGGCGGCGGGCCGGGAGCTTGTCCGGCGAGCCGAAATGCGGACCGCCGCGGCGCGAGAGCCGCACCGAGGCCGTCTCGAGCATGATCCCCATCGACGCGGAGACGCGGCGAAGGCCGGCCAGGTCGCCGCGCGTCATGACCCCGGGGTTCAGGTGCGGGAGCAGGCCGGTCTCGTCGAGGACCGCTCGCGCCGCCCGAGCCAGGTACTCGAGGGTGGTCTCGCAGCCGAGCTCGGCGAGCTCCTCGCGCGCGACGCGGTAGCGGAGCTCGGGCTTGTCGCCGAGGGTGAAGAGAGCCTCGTGACAGCCGGCCGCGGCGCCCGCGCGCGCGATCTCGAGCACCTCGTCCGGCGTGAGGTACGCGCGCTCACCGCGTCGCGGCGGCCGGGCGAAGGTGCAGTAGTGGCAGACGTCGCGGCAGAGCGTCGTGAGCGGGACGAAGACTTTCGGCGAGTAGGTGACGAGCGTCCCGTGCCCGGCCTCCCGGAGCCGGCGCGCCTCTACGCAGAGCTCGTCGAGCGGCGCGTCGAGCAGGGCGCGGGCCTCCACGGCTGTGAGCTTACGCACTCGCTACGGCTTCGCCGAGAGCAGAGCGCCGCCCGCAGTACCGTAAGGCGATGCCTCTTCACCCAACCGCGGCCAAGGTGCAGGAGCGGCTTCGCGACGCAGGCCTCGCGGTCGAGGTCCGAGAGCTCGCCGACTCGACCCGCACCGCCGCCGAGGCCGCCGCGGCGGTCGGGGCCGAGATCGTGAAGTCGCCCGGCTTCGTGGCGGACGGAGAGCCTGCCGCTTCGACACGGTCTGGTGCGCGGCCGGAACCCCGCACGCGGTCTTCGAGACGCGGCTCGACGCGTTGCTCGCGGCGGTCCCGGAAGCCTCCGAGCAAGACGTGACCGAGTCGTAGGTGCGCCGCGCCGTCCTCGTTCTCGTGCTCGCGCTGGTCGTTCCGAGCGCGGCCCGGACGAGCGTGCCCGGCGAGGACGGCGGCACGCGGAGCACGCTCGGCGCGCTGGCCCGGCACGCGGTGCCGCTCTACTGCGGCGGGCGGCACGGCCGCTACGTCGCGCTCACCTTCGACGACGGGCCCGGCCCGTACACCGCTCGCGCGCTGCGGCTCCTCGCGCGCGCGGGCGCGCGTGCAACCTTCTTCGTGGTGGGCAGCCGCGTCGCCGCCTGGCCGGGACTCGTCCGCGCCGAGGAGCGGGCCGGCGCGGTCGGCAACCACACCTGGAGCCACCCGCGCCTGGCGGGCTTGGGGCGTCGCGACGTGATCGGCCAGCTCCTGCGGACCCAGTCCGCCGTCGTGCGCGCGACGCAGGGCGTGAGGCCGCTCCTCTTCCGGCCGCCCTACGGCGTCGGGACACCGGCCGAGGCGGACGCCGTCCGCGCGCTCGGGCTCGTCGACGTCCGCTGGAGCGTCGATTCGCTCGACGCCCGGCCCGGGGCGACCGTCCGCTCGGTGGTGCGGAGGGTGACAGCGGGTCTCCGACCCGGCGCGATCGTCCTCCTCCACGACATCCATCCCTGGACGGTGGCCGCGTTGCCCCGCATCCTCCGCGCGGTGCGGCGCCGCCATCTGACGGCGGTGACGATCCCGGAGCTCGTCGTCTTCGATCCCCCCGAGCATGCCAAGCTCGTGCCTGCGAGGTCTCACAGCCGCTGCGCATAGCTCCCTCACACGGGGGAATTTCCGAGCCGCACAGTCAAGTTCTGGAATCTACGGCCGCTCTTTAGAGGTACGTCCCCTCGAAAGGAGCGTCCCGTGAAGAAGCTCTCCCTCCTCGTCGCGGTCGCGGCGCTTGCGGCGCCGGGTACGGCCGCAGCGGCCCGCGAGCGCGGCGTCGTCGTCAAGGTCGACCGGCAGGCGCATCTCGTCGCAGTCGCCGAGCGCGGCGGCAGCGTCGTCCGGGTACACACCCCCCGGGCGCTGTCAAAGCCCTTCCGCATCGGTCAGCGGCTCTCGTTCGCTGCGCGGCAGCTGCGCAACGGCACCGTCGCGGGCAGCGCCTTCCGCGTCGCCGGACGCGCGAGCCGCCTAACCATCCACGGCACGGTCCGCGCGTTCAACTCCCGGAAGCAGACGATCACGCTGTCGGCAGGCGGAGCGACCCTTCGGATGAAGCTCGCCGCCAGGCGGACCTTCATGGCCTCTTCGCCGCCGCCCAAGGTCGGCAGCGACGTGACGGTCACGGCCTCCGTCCAGGACGACGACACGCTGGAGGCCGACGACGTCCAGGAGGTCGACAACAACGACCAGGCCGAGAACGACGACGACCAGCAGGCAGAGAACGACGATCAGTCCGGCGACGACCAGTCCGGTGACGACGGAGCTTCGAGTGCCCCCGCCGGCGGATCGGGCGACAGCGGGTCCGGCAGCGGTGGCGACGACTAGCCCCTCCCGTGAGCCCGCTGCTCCGCAGACGGCTGTCGGACGAAGAGCTGAGCCGCCGCCTCGCCTCGGGGAGGCGGCGGCGTCGTTCGACGAGCTCTACCGGCGCTATTCGCACCGGCTCGCCGCCTACGGCGCGCGGCTGCTCGGCGCCTCCGGGGTCGAGGAGCCGGCCGACGACCCGCAGGAGCGCTCGACGGCGCGCGGGATGCTCGTGGGCGCGCTCACCGCCCTCCCGGAGCGGCAGCGCTACGCCTATCTGCTGCGCGAGGTCCGCGGCCTTCGCATCGCTGAGATCGCCGTCGCGCTCGAGCTGACAACGGCATAGGTCGAGCAGGCGCTCTTCGCCG
>VAYE01000158.1 GCA_005883235.1 Actinomycetota bacterium | reverse complement strand
GCGGGCGACGGATCTTCGGCTACTGGCACGTCGATCCGGTCGTGAAGCACAAGCAGCAGGTCGCCCAGCACGCGCTCCTCGGCCACGTCGCGAAGGGCTGGGGTCACGTCCACTTCGCCGAGCGGACCGGCGGGAGCTACGTCAACCCGATGCGCCGCGGCGCGCTCCGGCCGTACACCGATCCGAGCTCGCCGAAGATCGAGCGGGTCGTCGTCTCGCGCGGCGGGCAGGAGCTCGACCCCGAGCAGATCAAGGGCGCCGTCGACCTGATCGTCGAGGCCTTCGACCGGCCGGCGATGCGCGTCCCCGACCCCGACTGGACGGACATGCCGGTCGCACCGGCGCTCATCCGCTGGCGCATCGTCCGCTTCGGCAAGGCGGTCGTGCCGTGGACGAACGCCGCCGACTTCCGCTCGAAGCTCCTCCCGAACAGCCAGTTCACGCGGATCTACGCGCCGGGCAGCCGGCAGAACCATCCGAAGAAGCCGGGCCTCTACCGGTTCTTCCTGGCCCGCGGCTGGAAGAGCGGCGACCATCCGGACGGCGAGTACCGTCTCGACGTCGAGGCCTCCGACATCGAGGGCAACCGGGCCGTCGCCCACCTCGTGCTCGTGCTCGGCAACAAGAAAAGCCGGTAGCTCTCAGATCGCGAAGCGGTAGACGTGGACGTCGTGCGGCCCGAACCAGTCCTTGAAGCCGCCGTTCGTCACGGCGACCGACCTGAAGACCTGGTGCCCTGGGGCGAGTGGGGGCGGGAGCGGGTCCTGCGCGTACTCGAAGAGAACCTGGCAGTCCGTGATCGGTGAGCCGTCGCCCCTGGGCGGGAGCCCCGAGAAGCTGACCTGCGTCGTCGTTCCGCCGCGCCTGACCGCGATCACGTAGACGAACTGGTTGTCCTGGCGCGTCACGAGCTCGACGTCCGGGGCGCTCGCAGTCACGGTTGCCGCCGCGTCCGGCGCCACGAGAATCGGATTCACGGCGGTCGACGTCAGCTCGGCGAGCAGTGGTTGCAGGACAAGCTCCCAGAAGCGCCAGTTCCACCCCGCCTGCGCGTCGCGCGGCCGCACGTTGTGGGTCAGGTGCCCGCCGAAGAACATGAGCCCGCGGGCGCCGCTCACGATCGCCTGGTAGGCCATGAAGCGCTCCTCCGGCAACGTGGGGAAACGGGGCACGACGGCGGGCCGGCTCTGCGAGGTCGTGGTCCAGGTCCATGCGATCTGGAGGGTCGTCCAGACCGGCGCCCCGCCCGCCGCCTGCACCATCTTCCGGGTCACGTCGCCAACGAGGCTGATGTCGCGGTTCGTCCCGGCGACGGGTCCGCCCGGCCCGTCGATGTGCTTCCCGGGTGGGTAGGAGACGGGGAAGATGTCCGCACCGGTGATGTCGAACGAGCTTCGGTACGGGATGAGGTCCTCGACTGGGCTCGGCGGCGCCTGGATGATCACGACGGGGTGTGCCGGGTCGAGGGCCTTGAGCTTCGTCTTCGCGCGCTTGAGCCCGGCCGGGCGGATCCAGTTGGCGCCGCGAAACGGGTTTCGGGGCTCGTCGAAGCCCTTGTAGGCGCCAACTCCCGCGTGATCCTTGAACGCGGCGGTGATCCGCGTCAGGAGCTGCTCGTTCGCCGAGCCCGGCTGTGTCGGCAGGTTCGGCGTCTCACCGAGCCAGAGCCAGCAGTGCAGCCCATGCGAGGCGGCTGCATCCTCGAGCTGCTTCTCGGCCGCGATCTGAGCGTCGATCGCCTGGAGGTTCCAGTCGCCGCGCCCGGTGCGGATGAAGCTCGCGCCGCCGGCCTTCAGCTCCTGCAGCCCGTCCTTGCCGCTCGGCGCGTGCCCGCCGAGCGGAGGCGGATTCGAGAAGCCGATCGGAAAGACGTCGCTCCCGTCGATCCGGAGGTGGACGAGAGCGAGTTCGGGCGGCCTCATCGCCTCCTTACCCGTTCGTGAATTGGTAAGGGAGGTGTTTTTTTATGGCTACCGGAACCGTGAAGTGGTTCAACGACTCGAAGGGCTACGGATTCATCACTCCCGCAGAGGGCGGGAAGGATCTCTTCGTGCACCACAGCAACGTCTCGGGCGAAGGCTTCAAGAGCCTCGCCGAAGGCGCGACCGTCGAGTTCGAGCCCGCCGAGGGCAGCAAGGGCCCCGAGGCTCGGAACGTCGTCCAGGTCGGCGCCTAGCCGATTCAGTCGAGCGCGTCGCGCGCAATCGCCCGACGCGCTCGACATCCACCGACGGAGAGGGGCTGCGCCATCGCACCCAAGGCTGAGGAGAGCGAGCTCGACGCCGACGTGACCCGCTTCGGCGAGACCGAGATCACGTTGGCGGACATGCAGACGCTGAGCAGGGCGACGATCATCGACCGGCTCGTCGCCGGAGGCGCGTCCCGCCTGACCGCCGCGAGAATCGTCGCGATCGGACGCGGCACAGCCGAGCCGGGCAGGGCCCGCCCGCACACGAACGCGCGGCGCTGATGGACGACCGTAGACCTCGAGCGCTCGAGGTCTACCTCGGCAACTTCGGCGGCGCCTCGTACGGCGTGTGGTGGGACGGAGATCGGCTCGTCTACGAGAGCTTTCTCTCCGGCTACGAGGAGCGGCGCCAGATCGCCGTCTCGCCGTCGGAGGCGCAGTGGCACCGCTTCTGGGAGACGATGGACGGGATCGACGTCTGGAGCTGGGGAAGCCACTACGAGCCGGACGCACGCCTCGAGCCGGCCGAGCAGGTTCGCGACGGCACGCACTGGTCGCTGACCCTCGAGAGCGGTGACCGCAGGGTCGAATCGTCCGGCGACGGCCGCGGTCCCGGCTCGGCCGATCTGGACGCCAGCCAGCCGTTCGACGCCTTCACCGAAGCCGTCTCCCGCCTCGTCGGCGGGCACCCGTTCGCGTAACGAGAAGCGGGCCCGAAGGCCCGCTCCTCTTGCCCGAGAGCTGTCGAGTGCTAGACGCCGAGCTGAGCCTTGTGCTGCCGAACCCCAACGAGGGCCAGACCGGAGAGGCACAGCGCTAGGGCGACTGCGCCTGCCGAGATGCCGACCGTCTTGCCCCAGTCGTAGCCCGAGCTGGTTGCGACCGGCTGGACGTCCGCCCGAGTGATCATGGGCGCGCCTCGGCCGAACGGCCTGGGGCTGAGCGGCTGGGACGACGGGCTCGAGATCGACGCCGAGCCGCCGACCTCGATCCTCGGCATCGCAACGGCCGAGCCGACGAACGCGAGAGCCGCGAGACAGATGATCAGTGCTGCGAGGACTTTCCTGGTGTGAGCTTTCATGATCCGGTGCTCCTTTCAGACCTGCTGGTAAACGCAAGACGGGAAGGAGCACCGTCTTCTTCCGCCACGTAAGCGGCGCGCTCGGAGCCGACCTCTCCTACGTGGTGCGCTTCAGGCGCTGCAGGAGGCCGCGGCGCTCCCACCTCACACGTGCCATCGCTTCTTCGACGTGCGCGTCATGGGCGGCGATCACGGTCGCCGAGATCACGTCGAGCTGGGCCAGGATGGGGCTGCGGGTCATGTCGAACTCCTCTCGTGTCTAGGACGGACGGGATGCGAGCTTCAGCTGGACGGTGTGGCTCTTGCCGGCGCGGGAGTACGTGAGCGAGACGCTCTCGCCGGGCTTCTTGGCGGAGATCGCGTTCCGCAGCGCGTCCGCGGAGGCGATCGTCTTGCCTTCGAAGGCGGTGACGAGGTCGCCGGGCTTCAGCCCCGCGCGGGCGGCGGGCGTTCCGGCCCGGACGGCGCTGACGCGTGCGCTGGTGGAGTTGGAGGCGAGCGAGACGCCGAGATAGGCGTGCGTCGCCTTGCCCGACGAGATCAGCTGACCGGCGATCGACTTGACCGTGTTCGACGGGATCGCGAAGCCCACACCGTCGTTGCCGCCCGAGCCGCTCTCGATCTGCGAGGTGACGCCGATCACCCGGCCCTGCGTGTCGAGCAGCGGGCCGCCCGAGTTGCCGTGGTTGATCGCGGCGTCGGTCTGGATCGAGTCGTCGATCGCGAAGCCGCTCGGCGAGGTCATCTGCCGGTGCAGCGCGCTGACGATGCCGCTCGTCACGGACTCCTGGAGGCCGAACGGGCTGCCGATCGCGACGACGCCGTCTCCGACCTGAAGCGTGCTCGAGTCTCCGAGCGCGAGCGGCTGCAGGAGCGAGCTCGGGGCGTCGACCTTGATCACTGCGAGGTCGGTCGAGGAGTCGGTGCCGACGACGTGCGCGCTGTAGCTCGCCCCGTTCCAGAACCGGACGGAAATCGAGCGGGCGCCGTCCACGACATGCTGGTTCGTGACGACGTCTCCGTTGGCGTCGTATACGAAGCCGGAGCCCTGGGCTTTCTGCGTCTGCGAGCCTCCGCCGAAGGGGACGGGCGAGGGGCTAGAGCCCTGGCTCGTGACCGTGATCTCGACCGCGCCCTTGTATGTGCGACGGTAGATCTCGTTCACGGAGAGCGCCTGGGTCGTCGCCGCCGGTTGGGAGTCGCGGACGGTGACCTGGCGGACGACCGTCTTCGTGCCGCTCGGGGACAAGGCGGCATAGACGGCAGCGCCTCCGCCCGCGACGAGACCGGCGGCGACGACGGCGAGGGCGGCGACGGAGAGAGAGCGGCGTGGCTTCATCGGATGCGTTTCCTTTCGCTTGTGTCGCACCCATGGCACCAGCCGTCCCTAAGACGGGCCTGAGACGAGGCTAAGAAGTCGCTAAGAGTCCGATCGGCGCCTGTTCAGGAACTTCTTACGCCGCTCTTAGCAAGCTCTTAGGGCCGGGTGGCAGCGTGTCTTGGCGTGACGACGCCGAACCGGGAAACCACAGCGACCCTCCCGTCGGCGTCGCAGGCGGTCGCACCCTAACCCCCTGACCGCCTGCTCCTTCGGCTGAGAGCGGCGCCGCTCGTGGGTGCCGCTCTTAGCTCCCTTTCAGACTCAGGAAGCAGAATGTCGTCGATGAAGATCCTCGTCGTCGACGACGAACGGGCTGTACGGGAGTCGCTCCGCCGCGCGCTCGAGCTCGAGGGGTACGAGATCGACCTTGCCGCCGACGGCGGCGAGGCGCTCGCGCGCCTGGAGTCGGACGCACAGCCGGACGCGATGATCCTCGACGTCCTCATGCCCGGCGTGGACGGGCTCGAGGTGTGTCGAGAGCTGCGCCGAACCGGCAGTCGGCTTCCCGTGCTGATGCTGACCGCGCGCGACGCGGTCGAGAACCGGGTCGCAGGCCTCGACGCCGGGGCAGACGACTATGTCACGAAGCCCTTCGCGCTCGAAGAGCTCCTCGCGCGCGTGCGCGCGCTGCTGCGACGGACGGCGAACGGAGCCGGCGAGACTCTGCGCTTCGCCGACCTCGAGCTCAACCCGGGGACGCGCGAGGTGCACCGCGGCGACGAGGCGATCGAGCTCACGCGGACGGAGTTCTCGCTCCTCGAGCTCTTCCTGCGTAACCCGCGCCAGGTGCTCACGCGCTCGATCATCTTCGAGCGCGTCTGGGGCTATGACTTCGGGTTCGCCTCCAACTCGCTCGACGTCTACATCGGCTACCTGCGCCGGAAGACCGAGGGGGGCGGCAAGCCGCGTCTGATCCAGACGGTCCGCGGCGTCGGCTACGCCTTGCGCGAGGCATGAGCTTCCGCACGCGCCTCACGCTCGTCGCTGCCGCGGCCGTCGCGCTTGCGGTCGTCCTCGCGTCGGCCGCCGTCTGGCTCGTCGTCCGTAACCAGCTCTACCGGCAGCTCGACAACGGCCTCCGGAGCCGCGCCGTCGAGATCGCCCGCTCGCCGGTGCACCAGGAGACCGGCCCCGACGGCCGTTCGTACCTCGATCTGCCGGGAACGTTTCTCGGCGTCGACTACCTCCAGGCTGTGAACGCCGACGGGTCGACGCTGCGTCCATACGGCGAGACGGTGCCGATTTCGGTCGACGACCGGGCGCGCAACGCCGCCAGAGGACGCGGGGACGCGTACTTCAGCGACACGCGCGTGGGGAAGACGAAGATGCGGCTTCTGACCGTCCCGGGAGCAGGATTCGCGATCCAGGTCGGTCGCCCGCTGACCGACCTCGACCGCGCGATGCGACGGATCACGCTCTTCCTCCTCGTGATCGCGGCGACCGGGATCGCGCTCGCCGCCGCGCTCGGGCTGCTCGTCTCGCGTGCCGCGCTCGCCCCCGTCCGCCGGCTCACGAAGGCCACGGAGACGGTGACCAAGACGGGCGATCTGTCCGAGCGGATCGACGTTCGACGACACGACGAGCTCGGTCGCTTGGCCTCGAGCTTCAACACGATGCTCGGCGCGCTCGAGGAGTCGACGCGCGCGAAGCGGCAGCTCGTCGCCGACGCATCCCATGAGCTGCGGACGCCGCTGACGAGCCTGCGCACGAACATCGAGGTGCTCGCGAGCGAGCGGTCGCTGCCGCCGGGCGAGCGCGAGCGGCTCCTCACCGACGTGGTGGAGCAGCTGGGCGAGATGACGACGCTCGTCGCCGAGCTGATCGAGCTGG
This sequence comes from Actinomycetota bacterium, assembly GCA_005883235.1. Next base: position 1,998 of record VAYE01000158.1, on the reverse strand, counting down.
CGCGCGGCGAGCGCGAGCCCGCGCAGGCCGAGGACGTGCGGCTCGATCTTGTCGCCGCGGACGCCGTCGAGCGGACACGTCGCAACCGGCCCGGGATCACGTTCACGACCGACCTGCAGGAGTCGCTCGTCCACGGCGTCCCCGCGACGATCGAGCGCGCGGTCGCGAACCTGCTCGACAACGCGGCCAAGTGGAGCCCGCCCGGCGGCGAGGTCGAGGTCGCCGTCCGCGACGGGCAGGTGACCGTGCGGGACCACGGGCCGGGCATCGAGGAGGTGGACCTGCCGTACGTCTTCGACCGGTTCTACCGCGCCAGCTCCGCGCGGGGCATGTCCGGCTCCGGGCTCGGGCTCGCGATCGTCCGCCAGGTCGCCGAGGCGCACGGCGGCGAGGTGGTCGCGGAGCGCGCCGAGGGCGGCGGGACGCTGATGCGCCTGCGGCTCGACGGCCGGAACGGCGCGGCCGACTCTTAGGGACTTCTTAGCCAGCTCTTAGCCGTCGTTCAGCGGCGGCTGGTTCCCTCTCCTTGTACCCCGACGAGGAGGAGAGATGGAGAAGCGTCTGAAGCTGAAGGTCGGCGCCGGTGTCGCCGCGGCCGCCGCAGTTGCGGGCGGAGGAGCGGCGATCGCGGCCGACCGGCTCGGATCGAGCAACGACAGCCAGGCAGTCGTGAACGACGCCGCAAAGCAGCTGGGCGTCACACCGAGCGCGCTCACTGCTGCGCTGAAGAAAGCGCTCGAGAACCGCATCGACGCGGCCGTCGCGGCCGGGCAGCTGACGAACGCGCAGGGAGACGAGCTGAAGCAGCGGATCGAGTCCGGCTCGCTGCCGCTCTTCTTCGGCCCGCGCGGCGGGCCGGAAGGCCACTTCGGCCACTTCGGCGGGCTCGACGCCGCGGCGTCGTATCTCGGCTTGACCGACGCGCAGCTCGATTCGCAGCTCGAGAGCGGCAAGTCGCTCGCCCAGGTCGCCAAGGACCGCGGCAAGTCGGTGGACGGCCTGGTGCAGGCGCTCGTCGACTCGGCGACGAAGAAGCTCGACGCCGCCGTTGCCGCGGGCCGGCTGACGAAGGTGCAGGAGCAGTCGATCCTCTCCGGGCTGAAGGACCGGATGACCGCCTTCGTGAACGGGATGCGCACCCACGACTTCCGCTTCGACCGCAGCTTCGCCGGTCCGCCGCCGGGCTTGGGCGATTCGACGTGACGCGGATCGAGGTCGCTCGGCGTCGCGCGGCGGGTGCGAAACGCGGTCTTGCCGTCGTGTCCGCGGCGGCCTTCGCAGCGACCCTTCTGCTCGCCCGCGCCAGCCATCCCGGACACGCAACCCCCTCGCGGGCGAGCTCCGCCACGGTGACCGTCACTCCCACGTCCGGGGTCGTCGTCCCGCAGGTGCAGACGAGTGTCTCCTGAGCCGCACCGGTTCCGCGCCATGGACGTCGACGTCGTCGTCGGCGGCGGGAGCGCCCGTGAGCGGGCCGCTGTCGAGCGCCTGTTCGGCGAGTGGGAGCGGGTCTTCAGCCGCTTCCGTCCCGCCAGCGAGCTGAATCGCGTGAACGCGAGCGGCGCGCCGATCGTGCCCATCTCGGCGCTCTTCGCTCGCGTCCTGCGGTCGGCGCTCGCCGCCGCGGAGGACACCGGCGGCCTCGTCGATCCGACGCTGGGAGCCGCGATCGAGGCGGCCGGCTACGACCGAGACTTCTCGCAGCTCGGCGACGACGCGCGTCCGGTTGGAGCGGCGGTGCCGGCGCGTCGGCGCGCGGTGCGGCTTGCGGGGCGACTCGTCTCGCGTCCACCGGGAGTCCGGCTCGACCTGAACGGCATCGTGAAGTCGCTGGCCGTCGACGACGCGCTCTCGCTGCTCGCCGCGGACGGCTTCGTGGCCGCCGGCGGAGACGTGGCCGTCCGGGGCGGCGCGGTCGTCGGGCTGCCCGGCGGCGACTCGGTGCGGCTCGAGGACGGCGGCCTCGCGACGAGTGGGAGCACGCGTCGACAGTGGCTG
>VAYE01000157.1 GCA_005883235.1 Actinomycetota bacterium | reverse complement strand
ACGGGCTGCCCCACGAGCCGTTGTCGGTCACGACGATCGAGAACGTGAGCCGACTCACCTTCTTGGACTTCCCCTTGCCGCCCGGATCCGCGAAGCCGGTCGCCGCCAAGGCGAGCAGCCCGAAGACGAGCGTCGCGAGGACGAATAGGCGTTTCATCAGAACTCCCCTTTCGTAGCCGTCGAATCGCGGAGAGGCGGCTACGCCGACATTCTCCCCGGTTTCGCGGCAGCCCAATCGCGTCTTTACGTTCCTCTTACGAGGCCGAAACCCGCTTCAGCGGCCAGATCACGACGTGCTGGGCGCGCGTGAAGTACAGGAGCGGCTCGTCGTGAGCGAGCTCGAGCCCTTCGGGAGTCATCGTGTGCGCGTCGGGATCCACGGGCCAATGGGCGAAGAGGAGGTTCTCCCACGTCTGGCCCATGCGCCAGGGGCCGGGCGGAAGCGGCCACGGGCGGCGATCGGTATCGCGGAGGGAGGCGGCTTGGCGGACTGGCGCTGAGAGGTAGCCGGCGCTCAGGCGCCGAACTGTAGCGCCGCCCGGGAGAGGTCGACGAAGCGCCGCCCGTACAGGGCGAGCCCGACGAGCGCGGCAGCCGCGGCGGCGACGCTGACGACGACCGGCGCGAGGAGGCTCATCGCGACGGCGTGCGCTCCGGCCTTGTGGACGATCGCGAGCGCTCCGAGTGCGGCCCCCTGGTAGACGCCGGCGTTCCCGGGCAGGATCGGCGCCGTGTTCGCGAGGCCCGTGACGAGCATGTAGAGGAGCGCCGCGCGGACGCTCACGTCGAGGTGGAGTGCGTGGAGGAGCAGGTAGACGCCGACGCCCCGCGCGATCCACGTGAAGAGCAGGATCAGGAGCGCCCGCGCGACGATCCGCGGCGGGGCCGCGGCGCCCGCGAAGAAGGCGTCGATCGAGCGCGGCAGGCGCCGGCCGAGGCGCCGGTGCAGGACGCCGGCGAGCGCGAGCCCCGCGGAGGCTGCGGCGAGGCCGACGACCACGGTCCAGCGCGCCCAGGTGGGCAGCGGCAGGAAGAACGCCGAGACGGCGCCGACGAGCGCGAACGCGATCATCTCGACGAGGTGGGCGCAGAGGAGGCTCCCGCCGGCGCGTGGCAGGCCGGGCCAGTGCTTGCCGGACGAGATCTTCAGGACGGCGACCTTCGAGCCCTCGCCGAGCCGCCCCGGGAGAACGGTGTCGAGGAACGAGCCGACCGCGCTCGCCGTGTAGACGGCTCGGAAGCCGACTGGGGAGCGGAGCGTCGACGACCACGCCCAGGCCCTGAGCGGCTGGACGCCCGCGGAGATCGCCAAGGCCGCACCGAGGAGGAACCAGTTGGGCGTCGTGGCGGCGTGGAGGACCGTCGCTCCAGTCTGGTGAGCGACGACGGCGAAGCCGGCCACGGTCGCAAGCGCAATCGCGAGCGGCAGGCCAATTGAAAGGGAACGGCGTGAGCCCAAAAGCACGTAACCCGCCATCGGCGGGTCGAGGTACGACAGCCTAGCCCTCATTCGGGCGATCCGCCGCTCCTCCTCTCGGGGGGGCGGCCGCCCTAGAGGTTTCCGCGCAGCGCCTGCTCGCGCTCGATCGCTTCGAAGAGGGCCTTGAAGTTGCCGTCCCCGAAGCCGCGCGCGCCGTGGCGCTCGATCACCTCGAAGAAGAGCGTGGGCCGATCCTGCGCCGTCTTCGTGAAGATCTGCAGCAGGTAGCCGTCGTCGTCGCGGTCGGCGAGGATGCCGAGGCGGCGGAGGTCCTCGTACGACTCGTCGATCTCGCCGACGCGGTCGCCCACGTCCTCGTAGTAGGCCTCGGGCGTCTCGAGGAAGAGGACGCCGCGCTCCTGCAGCGCCTCGACGGTCTGCACGATGTCGGTCGTCGCGAGCGCGACGTGCTGCACGCCCGGCCCGCCGTAGAAGTCGAGGTACTCCTCGATCTGGCTCTTCCGCTTCCCCTCGGCAGGCTCGTTGAGCGGGAACTTGATCTTGCCCTCGCCGCCGAACATCACCTTCGACATGAGCGCCGAGTACTCGGTCGAGATGTCCTCGTCGGAGAAGTGGATCATCTCCTTGAAGCCCATCACGCGCTCGTAGAAGCCGACCCACTCGTCCATCCGGCCGAGCTCCACGTTGCCGACGCAGTGGTCGATGTTCTGGAGACCGACGCCCGCGCCGCGGTGGCCGTTGTCCGAGATCGAGACGTAGCCGGGCATGAACGGGCCGTGGTACTCCGCGCGGTCGACGAACGAGTGGACCGTGTCGCCGTAGATGCCGATCGCCGAGAGCTCGACGCGGCCGTGCTCGTCCTCGCGTCGGTGCGGCTCGACGACGCCGCGGGCGCCGCGCTGCACCGCCTGCCGGTACGCCCCGGCGGCGTCCGGGACGGCGAGCGCGATGTCCTTGACGCCGTCGCCGTGCCGGCAGACGTGCCTCGAGATCTCGTGGTCCTCGCGCAGAGCGCTCGTGATGACGAGGCGGACGTCGTTCTGCTCGAGCACGTACGAGGCGCGGTCGAACGGCATGAAGTCGGTCGCGCTCACAGTCGGATCTTACTTCGGCCAACGGCCATGACCCGCGCCCCGTCCCGCCGGGCCGTGCCCCAGTGTCAGACACCGTCACGAAAGGCGCACGCGCCGGCGAGCGGGCGCTTCCCCACGGCGGTTGCGTGACCCTGTCCCGGTGTCAGACACCGTGACCGAGGCGTCACGGAGACGTGACGAGACCGGCGACGGCGCTAGCTCGCGGCCGCGCGCGTTCCCGGCTGCGGCGAGGCCTCGTCGCCGACCGCGACGTCTTCGAACCCCCGCCGGAGCGGCACCTCGCGGATCCACAGGATCGACACGAGCAGGACGATCCCGCACACGATCGCGGCCGCGAGGAAAGCAGGGTGGAGCGCATCCGCGAGCTGCACCCGCAACGCGCGCGGCAGGCGGTGCGACAGCTGCTCGTGGCCGCGCGCCGAGGCGGGCAGGCCCTGGTTCACGATCACGCCCATCAGCGTCACGCCCAGGGTGGCGCCGATCGAGCGCGAGAACTGCGTGAGGGCCGTCGCCGAGCCCATCTGCCGCGTCGGCACCGAGTTCTGCACGGACAGGACGAACATCTGCATCATCGCGCCCAACCCGATGCCGGCGATGACCATGTTCCGCGCAGCGACGCCGTTCGTCGTGTCGGGCCCCATCCGGTAGAGCAGGAACATCCCGATCCCGAGCACGATCGGCCCGATGATCGTGTTCGGGCGGTAGCGGCCGATCCGCGAGACGAGCTGGCCCGAGACGATGCTCGTCCCGACGGCGCCGAGCATGAACGGCGTCAGCACCACGCCCGACGAGGTCGCCGACGTACCGATCACCCCCTGCACGAACAACGGGACGAAGGCGATCGTGCCGAGCATCGCCATCCCGACGAGGGCGACGCAGACGATGCTCGCCGCGACCGTCTTGTTCCGCAACAGCTCGAACGGCAGGATCGTCTCGGGCGCGCGGAGCTCCACCCGGGCGAAGAACGCGAGCGCGACGACCGAGGCCAGCAGCGCGCCGAGCACGTGCCCCGAGCTCCACGCGTACTGCCGCCCGCCCCAGACGAGCCCGAGCAGGAGCGCCGTCGTCCCGGCGGCCAGGAGCGCCGCGCCGAGCCAGTCGATCGCGTGCTCCCGCCGCGGCGCCCGCTTCGGCATGGTCAGGTAGATGACGAAGAGCGCGAGCCCGCCGACCGGCAGGTTCACGTAGAAGACCCAGCGCCAGCTCGCGTGGTCGACGATGAAGCCGCCGACCGCGGGCCCGGCGATCGACGCCGCGGCGAAGACGCCTCCGATCAGCCCCTGGTACCGGCCGCGGTCGCGCGGCGGCACGATGCTCCCGACGACAGCGAGCGAGAGCGGGAAGAGACCGCCGGCGCCAAAGCCCTGGATCGCGCGGAAGACGATCAGCTCCGGCATCCCCCACGACAGCCCGCACAGCGCCGAGCCGGCGAGGAAGAGCCCGATCGCGACGAAGAAGAGCGGCCGCCGCCCGTAGACGTCGCCGAGCTTGCCGTACAGGGGCACGGTCACGGTCGTCGCGAGCAGGTAGGCCGTGAAGACCCAGGAATAGCTCGAGAGCCCGCCGAGGTCGCCGACGATCCTGGGGAGCGCCGTCGCGACGATCGTCTGGTCGAGGGCCGCGAGGAGGAGCGTCACCATCAGCCCGGAGTAGATGGCGAGGATCCGCCCGACGGTGAAGCGGTAGCCGGGCGGCTTGCTCGCGAGCTTCGCCCGCAGCCGCGCGGTCACTGCGCCGCCGCCCTCGTCGCGGGGACCCCCTCAGCCTGCGGTTGCGGCCTCCGCCCGCGGGAGAGGACGATCCCGGCGCCGATCGCGAGACCACCTGCGACCTGCAGCGGCGTGATCCGCTCGGAGAGGATGGCGAGCGCGAAGATCGCCGCGACGAACGGCTGCAGATTGGCGAAGAGTGTCGCGCGCGACGGACCGACCCGGTCGATCGCCGTGAACCAGAGGACGTTCGTCAGCACGAGCGGGCCGAGAAGCGCGTAGCCGAGGCAGACCCACTCGAGCCAGCCGACCGCGCCCCAATCCTGCGACCGGAGCTGGCCGACCCCGGTGGCGACGAGCGGGATCCACCCGACGACGAGCACGAACGCGCTGATCTGGTACGGCGAGTAGCTCCGCATCAGCGGCGCGACGATGACGGAGTACGCGGCCCAGGTCGCTGCCGCAGCCACCGCAAGCAGGTCACCGCCGACGTCGCCCGAGAGCCCTCCGCCCGAGCCGACCGCGACGAGCGCGACCCCCGCGAACGACACGGCGCTCGCGATCCAGAAGATCCGCGACAGCCGCTCGAGGCCGAACGCCCGCGCGATCAGCGCCGCGAAGATCGGCGTCGACCCGAGGATGAGGGCGACGGTGGTGGCGGTCGTCAGCTTCACCGCGTACATGTAGGTGATCTGGTTCAGCCAGATGCCGACCCCGGCGGCGAGGAGGAGCAGCGGCAGGTCGCGCCGGCGCAGCGAGAGCCGGCCCTCGAGCCGGTAGGTGAGACCGGAGAAGAGGAGCGCCGCGCCGCCGTAGCGGAGCGAGGAGTACGCGAGCGGCTTGAAGCCGTGCGTGAGGACGTACTTCGTGACCGTGAAGTTGAAGCCCCACAGGCACACGGTCACGAGCAGCAGCAGATCCGCCCTGGCCAAGCGCCTCATGGCTCCGACACTACCCACCTCGTAGTAGAGCGATCCCAGACACAAGCGGGTCGACCGGTCATTTCAGACGGACGCGCATACGAAGTCTGCGCGTCCTGAAAGCGGCACCGACAAGGCGGTGCCGCGGCCTCATGGCTCCGACACTACCCACCTCGTAGTAGCGCGATCCCAGACACAAGCGGGTCGACCGGTCATTTCAGACGGACGCGCATACGAAGTCTGCGCGTCCTGAAAGCGGCACCGACAAGGCGGCTTCGCGTACCAGCTTCGCGCGCGCGTGCGCGAGCTCGTCATGGACCTTCCGGACGACCATCCGGTCCGGCACTACGGGGAGGAGAAGATGGCACTCCTCGACCGGCTCGGACACGCCTCCTCGAAGGCCGACGACAGCCCGAAGGAGTCGCGGACGCGGCCCGGCTGGGAGGGGCTGCCGAGCGCGGCCCCCGCGTACGATCCTTTGCCGCCGGGAAGATGAGCGACGAGGGCCGCTCGGTCCTCGTGACCGGCGGAACGCGCGGGATCGGCCGCGCAATCGCACGACGGTTCGCGCGCGACGGCGCCAAGCGGATGGTGCTCGGATATATGCGGAACGACGCCGCGGCCGAGGAGGCCGCCGAGGAAGTGCGAACCGCCGGCGCGGAGCCGATCCTCGTGCGCGGCAACGTCGCGTCGGAGCGAGTCGTGGGCGAGCTCGCCGGGCACGGCCCCTTCGACGTCCTCGTCCACAGCGCGGCCACGGGTGTGATCCGCGCCGCCCTCGAGACCGAGGACAAGCACTGGGACTGGACGCTCTCGGCGAACGCGCGCGCCTTCCTCTCGTTGACGCGCGCCGTCGCGCCGACGATGCCGAGCGGCGCGTCGATCGTCGCCGTCTCGAGCCTGGGGTCGACGCGCGTGCTCGAGAACTACGTCCTCGTGGGCACGTCCAAGGCGGCGCTCGAGACGCTCGTCCGCTACCTCGCGGTCGAGCTGGCGCCGCAAGGGGTGCGGGTGAACGCGGTCTCCGCGGGCGTCGTCGAGACCGGCGCGCTGGACCACTTCCCGAACAAGGAGAGGATGGTGCGGGAGAGTCTCGAGCGCACGCCGGTCGGGCGCCTCGCCGACCCGGAGGACGTGGCAGGCGCCGTCGCGTATCTCGCCTCTCCGGACGCCGAGATGGTTCGCGGTCACACGCTCGTCGTCGACGGCGGCTTCTCGCTCCTCGCCTGATGGAGCCGACCGACCACAACCGCCGGGTCTGGGACGAGGCGCATCGTCCCCGCGAGGAGGGAGGCGGCGCGGGCATTCCCGCCGCCGTCGAGGCGCTGCTCCCCGATCTGACCGGAAAGCACGTCCTCCAGCTCCAGTGCGGCACCGGAAATGCGACCGCGGAGCTGGCGGGGCTCGGCGCGCTCGTCACCGGGGTCGACAGCTCCGCGGAGGCGGTGGCGGCCGCGAGGGAGCGGGCGCCCGCGGTGGCGTTCGTCCAGGGCGACGTCCACCAGCTTCCCCTGGAGCTCCGGCGCGGGCGCTTCGATCTCGTTTTCGCGGGCGAGGGCATGCTGGGCTTCCTCGAGGCCCTCGACGGCTGGGTCGCCGGGATCGTCGCCGCGCTCAGACCAGGCGGCGATCTGATCCTCCACGACGAGCACCCGGTGCTCGGGTGCCTCGACGAGTCGCTGCGCTGGAAGGAGGACTACTTCGACGAGAGCCGCTGGCGCCTCGACCAGGTGGTGACCGCGGTCGTCCAAGGCGGCCTCGTCGTGCAGGGACTGCAGGAGCTCCCCGGCGACAGCGCGCTGCTCCCACAGACTCGCCGCGTGCCCGGCGAGCTCCTGCTCGTCGCGCGCAAGCCCGAGAGCTAGCCGGATTGCGAAAGCACCCGCTCGCCGCTTCGCTCTCCGTGTTGTTCGTCGCCGTCGCGACGGCGTTCAACACAGGTCCCGTCCTCCATGGGAACACCGCTCGGGTCAAAGTCCTCACGTTCGCGTACCCGTCGCACGCGGGGAGCCTGCGGAGGGCGTATCTCGTGCTCCCGGCCTGGTACGGAGAGCGCAACCATCCGCCGATCCCGCTCGTGATCTCGCCGCACGGGCGCGGCGTCGACGGCGCGTACAACCTCCGCTTCTGGGGCGACCTCCCTGCGCGCGGTCCCTTCGCCGTCGTCTCTCCCGACGGGCAGGGGCGGCGGCTGCCGCTCTACTCGTGGGGATACGCGGGCCAGATCGACGACCTCGCCCGGCTCCCGGCCCTGGTGCGGACCGCCTTTCCCTGGCTCACGATCGATCCTCGCCGCATCTACGCCGCCGGCGACAGCATGGGCGGTCAGGAGGTTCTCCTGCTCGCCGCCCATCCGGACGTACGGCTGGCGGGTGTGGCCGCGTTCGACGCCGTCACCGACATGGCCGCTCGATACCGAGCCTTCTTCGTCACCCGAGGCGAGCACCGCCTCCCGGCGCTGGCGAGGACCGAGATCGGCGGAACGCCCGCCGAGCTACCGGACGCGTACCGAGCCCGCAGCCCGATCTCCTCGGTGGTGGCGATCGCCCGCCGCGGCGTTCCGCTCCAGCTCTGGTGGAGCTTCCGCGACCGCGTGGTCACCGATCAGCCACGCGAGAGCGGCCTCTTCTACAGGCGGCTGCGCACAATCGCGCCCGGCGCGCCTGCGCAGGAGGTGGTCGGATACTGGCAGCACGCCCACGAGATGCACCCGGCGACGCAGCTGCCGGCGGCGCTTGCCTGCTTCGGGCTCGTCCCTCCGAGCGGCATCCGCGTCCCCGCATACAGACAGCAGGGCTCGGCCGGCGCGATCGAGGAGCTCCCCCCGGAGCGGAGGGCGCCGCGGGTCGCCTTCAGCCGTTCGTTCTGCGGGCACGCGGCAGGCGCACCTCACCGGCCGTTGCGGAAGGGGATGACGCGCCCGATCGCGTCGGCGGCGATGTAGCCGGCGATCTTCGGGTTCTCCTGCAGGCGGCGGAGCGAGTACGCGTACCAGTGCCGGCCGAACGGGACGTAGATCCGCAGGCGGTGCCCGTCGGCGACGAGCCTGTCGCCGAGATCCCGGCGCACGCCAAGGAGCATCTGGAACTCGTACTCGCTCGTCTCGAGCACGCGCTCGGCGACGATCCGGCGCCCCTCGTCGACGAGCCACTCGTCGTGCGTCGCGATCCCGACGTACGCGCCCGCGTCGAGCAGCGCCTCGAGGGCCTTGACGAAGTTCGCCCGGACGGCGTCGAAGTCGGGGAAGGCGATCATGGGCGACTCGACGTAGATCCCCTTGCAGAGCCGTACGCTCGGCTCGAGGTCGGCGAGCGCACGGATGTCGTCGACGGTGCGCCGCAGGTATGCCTGGAGCACGACGCCCACGTTGTCGTGCCCGGCTTCCCGCAGCTCGCGGTAGAGACGCAGCGTGTCGTCGGTGCAGCTCGAGTCCTCCATGTCGATCCGGACGAAGTTCCCGCGGGCGGCCGCGTCGCGGACGACGCTCTCGAGGTTCTCCCGGCAGAGGTCGTAGTCGAGCTTGAGCCCGAGCGCAGTCAGCTTGACGCTCACGTTCGAGTCGAGGCCGCAGTGCTCGATGTCGGCGAAGACGTCCTGGTAGGCGCGGACGATCGCGGCGGCGTCGGCCTCGCTCGTGACCTCCTCGCCGAGGACGTCGATCGTCGCCAGCTTCCCTTGCTTGTTGAGCCGCCGGACTGCCTCCCGCGCGTCCTTCAGCTCGGGGCCCGCGATGTAGCGCTGTGCGAGCCGTTCCACGACCGGCCGCGGGACCGCCGGCAGCAGACGAACGATCGCGCGGTCGAGGATGGCCACGAGCGGCCGCGATTCTAGTCTCCGCCGCCCGTCCCGGCGGGCCGGGTCCCGGTGTCAGACACCGTGCGCGAACTGCGACCGAGGTGGGTCGAAACGCTGCGAAGCCGCTTGGCTTCGACGGGTCAAAGCCGTCTCCGCGGGACCGGTCCCGGTGTCAGACACCGTCACGGAACGCGCGCGAGGGTTCGACGAGAGTGTGCGGTCGAAGCGCTAGGAGCGCTCGCGCATGAAGCCCTGGCGGGCGGCGCTCACGAGCGCCACCGCCTCGGGGAAGAGGACGCGCATGGCGTCGCGAAGCGCGATCGCCTGCTCGTCGGGCCCGCCCTCGACACGAATCTGCCCGAGTGCCGCGCCGGTCAGCTCGACGGCCGTGTTGAGCGTCAGCGTCGCGAACTGCTCCCGCTGCGCCTCCTGCACCGTCTCCGCCTGCTGCTCGGCGAACTCGCGCAACCCGCGCATCAGCTCTTCCGGGTCGCCGCCCAAGGGGAATCCGAAGCCACCTTCCACGCCCGCAACCTTAGCTGTCGTGCGCGCCCCCAGGAGCACTGAAGGGTGCGGTCACGTGAGCTCCAGCTTGTAGCGCCCCTCGACCTCGTTCGCGAGCTCTTCGACCGTCACGATCCCGTGCGCCATCGCGACCGCGAATGGTGAGCCGCCGTTGCCGAGCGCCTGCTCGAGCCGCCGTGTGGCCAATCCGAGCGCGTCCAGGTAGCTCGGCGTCGCGAGGCGCGGCGGTGTCCCGAGCTCACGCTCGAGCGCAAGCGCCGCTGCCTCCGCCTCCTCGATTCCGGGCGGGCTCTCGGTAAGCCGCAGCGTCACGAGCTCGGCGCGCAGCTCCTCGAGGTCGCCGCCGGCCGCGGTCTCCTCGGCGAGCTCGCAGAGCGCCGCGATCGAGACGGCCTCCCGGACGGCAGCGCGACTGGAGATCGGAGCCCCCACGCCGTCGAGCGCGACCCAGGTCCGCCGGCCCTCCCCGTCAGCGAAGGCGCAGAGGTAGACACGTCTGCCCTGGCCGGGCTCGGCGGGAAGTACCCCCGCCAGCGACTCGCCGGGAGCCGCGAAGGGCTCCGCCAGCTCGGCGGCCCGTCCCAGCTCCTCCCTGAGACCCATCGAGCCAGCTTAGACTGAGGCGTTGGCCGAGGCCCTCTCCGCTCGGAACCTGCATGCTCGCAGGCTGTTCGCGCCACTCGGCGCGAGCTACGACCGCTACAGCAGGCTGCTCTCTCTCGGCCAAGACCCGCGGTGGCGGCGCTTCCTCGTCTCGCGGATCAACGCCGGCCCGGATCACACAGTTCTCGACGTCGCGACGGGCACGGCGGCGGTGGCGGTCGAGCTCGTGCGCCGGACCGGCTGCTCGGTCGTCGGGCTCGACCAGAGCGCGGAGATGCTCGCCGAGGCGCGCGAGAGGGTGGCCACGGCCGGCCTCGCCGGCCGAATCGAGCTCGTCGAAGGCAGCGCCGAGCTGCTCCCGTTCGACGACGCCTCGTTCGACGGACTCACCTTCACCTACCTCCTGCGGTACGTCGACGATCCTGGTACGACGCTGCGTGAGCTCGCGCGCGTCGTCCGGCCCGGCGGCTCCATCGCGTCGCTCGAGTTCGCCGTCCCGCAAGGAATCTGGCGCGGCGCGTGGGAGGCCTACGTGCGCGTCGGGCTGCCGGTCGCAGGCCGTGCGATCTCGCCTGGGTGGAGCGAGGTCGGGCGATTCCTGGGGCCCAGCATCCGCCGCTTCGCGGCGGAGCACCCGCCGGAGCGGCTGCTGGCGCTGTGGCGGGACGCCGGCATCGAGGACGTCAGGGCGCGCCGGCTCAGCCTCGGCGGCGCCCTCGTCGTGTGGGGCCGGCGGGCGTGACGAGCCCGGCTCGCCCCGCTTTCTACGCATTGTCGCCGGGCGGGTGGCGCGACTACGTCACCCTCCTCCACCCGCCCTACACGCTGTGGCATCTCTCGTACGTGGTGATCGGCGCGAGCCTCGCCCCGGATCTGCGGTACTGGCGGCTCGCGCTCGCCGTGACCGCCTTCTTCCTGGCGGTCGGGATCGGCGCCCACGCGCTGGACGAGCTGAACGGACGCCCGCTCGGGACGCAGATCGGGCGCGGAACGCTCTTGGGGCTCGCCGCGGTGTCGATCGGGGCCGCAGTCGCGATCGGGATCGGCGGGGCGCTCGCGCGCGAGCCGTGGCTCCTCGTCTTCGTCGCGCTCGGCGGGTTCGTCGTCGTCGCGTACAACCTCGAGCTGTTCGGGGGCCGTTTCCACGGCGACCTCTGGTTCGCGCTCGCCTGGGGCGGCTTTCCCCTCCTCACGGGTTACTTCGCGGTGGCCGAGCGGATCCGGCCGGAGGCCGTCGTCGCGGCCGTGCGGAGTCGCTCACGCGCGCTCCGGAGGCCGCTCTGAAGGCGCTTGCGGCTGCCACGGTCTGTCTCGCGGCCGCGCTCGTCGTGCTTCACCGGCCGTAGGGCCCTACGATGGCACCCTTGGATCGTGTGACCGTCGTCCAGGCCGGCTTCGCGGCCGCCGCCGTCGTCGTCGGCGCCTCGCTCGCGGCTGCGCTGCGGGGAGGCATTGGCGCGAAGTCGATCGCCGCTCTCGCCACGCTGATCGGGGTCGGCGCCGTCGCGGCGTGGGTCTCGTTCGCGCTCGATCCCTCCCGCGCCGTGGCGATCGCGGCCCTGGGTCTGACCGTGGCCGCTGCGATCGAGGGCACCCTCGTACGAGTGCGCAGGTCGCTCGCCCGCGCGCGCCGGGTCGACGACGAGGCTGCACAGGCGGAGCGGCGACTCCGTGAGCTCGTCGAGCGCGAGACGGCGGCTCACGCGGCTGAGCTGGAGCGGACACTCGCCAGAGCGCGCGCCGAGTCGACCTCGCTCCTGCTCGACGAGGAGCGCCGGATCGCGGAGGCGCGGCGGCAAGACGTCGCCACGCGCGAGGAGCAGGCCGGCGCGAACCTCAGCGAGGCCTTGGCGCAGACGCAGCGTCGCGTCGAACGGCGGCTCGCCGAGTGGGGCGAGGACCTCGAGCGGGCACAGCAGGGCCTCGCGGCCCAGATCGCGCGGCTCGCCGATCGCCAGAAGCAGCTCCTCACCGAGGTCGAGACGCGCATGCGGGGCGACGCCGAGCGCGTCGAGGGCGAGGCCGACGAGCTCCGGTCGATCGTCGCGAAGCTCCGCGAGGAGCTGGCGCGGGCGGCCGAGGAGACGGCCGCCGCGGCCCAGGCCGAGCTCGAGACCACACAGGGCGAGCGGCGCCGGGCACTCCACGAGCTCAACGAGCGGCTTCGGCGCCGCGAGCGAGCGCTGAGAGACCAGGTTGAGCGCGAGGAGGCCGAGGCGGTCCGGCGGATCCAGGCCAGCTTCGCCGACGTCGAGCGCAGGCAGGTCGAGCAGCTCGAGCGGGCCGTCGCCCGCAGCGCCTCGAGCTACGCCGACGCCGCGGCACAGCAGTTCGCGGACGCGATCAAGGCCCAGCGCGAGGACGCGGCCCGACGACTCGCGCGCGAGCTCGACCGCGGGGTCCAGGCCTATGCGCGCGAGGCGGAGCGGGTGCTCGCGGAGCGGCTGTCGCAGGTCGGGGACGCCGGCGCGCAGCGGCTCGAGAAGCGGCTCAACGGGATCGCCGCCGGCCTCGAGCGCCAGCGCGAGGAGTTCGTCCAGAGCCTCGAGAGCAGGCTCGGCGACATGGAATCCGATCTGCGCCGGCGTCTCCAGTCGCTCACCGCCGAGACCGACTCCGAGCGAACGGTGCTCGAGACGCGTCTCTCCGACCTCTCTCGCCGGCTCGACGAGCTCCTTGCACAGGCGCGCGAGAGCCTGCGCACCCGCGCCTGAGCGAACCCAGCAGCGACGAATTCGCGCCAACTTTCGCGCGGGAGGGTTCGTCTCTAGGAGGGCGAACGGAAGCGCCATGAGCGAGAGAGTCGAGACGCCGGAGATAGAGCGGAGCGAGCGGGCCAAGGTCGAGGGCTGGCGCTTGCACGTCTTGATGGAGGCCGGCTACCCGCTCCCGCTCGCCGAACGACTCGCCGGAAGCGAGGCAGATCTCCACCGCGCCGTCGAGCTCGTCACACGAGAACGCGCCCCTGCGGCGATACGACTGTGCCGTCGTTCAAGAGTCCGGCTCGGCCGTCCTTCGACCACAGCAGCTTGTCGAAGTGAAAGCGATACGGGCGAGCCAGGCTCAAGACGCAGAACATGTGCCGGATGCCCCGCCGGCTCCAGACGTCGAGGCAATGGTCGTGATCCTTTTCGGAGCCTGGCGGCGGGCGGAAGACCGTGAACTCGAGCAGCACGCGCCCGTCGGGCGACCACGCGCCGCCGCCCACGCCCCGGAAGCCGTGCCGGGTCGGGCTCGCCCTGGTCGTGTACCCGCCGTCGCGAACGACGAGCAGTGCGTCCCGCTGCCCGCTCCACCACTGGACGGCGAGGGCGCGGCGTCCGTAGCCGCGGCTGTTGCCCCACGGGTCAGGTCCGAAGGGGCCCGAGGCGCTCTGGAAGCCGGCCGCCCGAACCAGAGCGGAGCGGCGTACGAGGAGCGAGAGGTGGCGCCCGCCGGCGACGTAGAGGCCCGAATCGCGGCCGAGCACGAGCCGCCCGTCAGCGAAGAAGGCCGCTGAGGCAGCGCGCCAGCTCTCGACGACACGCCCGTCGAGACGGAGCAGGAGAACCCGGCGCGGCCGCCGCGTGACAAGGATGAACCTCCCGCCGTTGGGCGCCCATTGAAGGCCCACGATCCGCTGCGTGCCTCGCAGCCGAAAGAGGGGCACGGCCGAGCCCGCGCCGGCGACGACGCGCAGGAGACAGCGGCCGCGATAGGGCATCCAGAGCCCGACCGATCGTGGCGCCAAGAAGCGCGCCGGCACTCGAAAGTGCGGCGCCCGCACGGCAGCACAGTCGCGCGCAGCGTGCGTGGTCACCGCGGCGTCCGCCCCCGCCACGAGGACCACGAGCAGCCAGGCCGAGAGCGTGACGAGAAAGCGCACCTTCACCGGCTACGAAGCCCGCGGACGGTCAGGTCCTGTGAGACGTACCATCGGCGGCGTGAAGATCGCGCCGATCGAGTACGGCGACCGGAAGGTTTACACCGTCGCGGCGTTCAACCGCGGCGTCGCCGATTGGCTCGCGCGCCTGCCGACCCTCTGGGTCGAGGGCGAGGTGACCGAGCTCCGCCACCAGTCGGGCTGGCAGAGCATCTTCTTCACGCTCAAGGACCCGTCTGACGGCGCCTGTCTTCCGGCGACGATGCCGCGAGGCCGTTTCGAAGCGCTCCGACTGGACCTCGCCGACGGCGAGCGCGTCCACGTCTTCGGGCGACCCGAGCTCTACGAGGCACGGGGCGACTTCCGGCTGCGCGTGCTCACGATCGAACGCTTCGGCCTGGGCGACCACCTCGCCGCGCTCGAGCGCCTGAAGCGCAAGCTCGCAGCCGAGGGCCTCTTCGCGCCCGAGCGCAAGCGCGCGCTTCCGCGCCTGCCGCGGGTCGTCGGGCTCGTGACCGGGAACGACGCGGCCGCGAAGCGCGACGTCCTGGCGACGATGACGACGCGGTTTCCGCCTGCCCGCATCGTCGTCGCCGAGACGTACGTCCAGGGCCCGAGAGCCGCCGCAGCGATCGCCGAGGCGCTGCGCGGGCTCGCCGCCGTCCCTCACGTGGACGTGATTGTCGTCGCGCGCGGCGGAGGCAGCTTCGAAGACCTCCTGCCGTTCAGCGACGAGCGGCTCCTCCGCGCGATCGCCGGCTGTCCGGTTCCCGTTGTGTCAGCGGTCGGGCACGAGCAAGACACGCCGCTCTGCGACCTCGCCGCCGACGTCCGCGCCTCGACGCCGACTGCGGCGGGCCGACTCGTCGTCCCCGACCTCGGCGAGCTGCTGGAGGGCCTCGATCGCGCCCGTGGCCGCCTGGCCCGCGGCGCGGAGCGGACGCTCGGGCGCGAGCGCGACCGCCTCGCGCTCCTGCACGACCGTCTGCGCCGAACTCCTGCGCTCGCCGTCGAACGCAAGCGGGCGGCGCTCGAGCAGAGCGCGGGCCGACTGCGTGCGTTGTCTCCGAAGGCGACACTCGTACGAGGGTACGCGGTTGTCCGGACGGACAACGGGATCGTCCGTTCGCCGGCCGCCGTCCAACCCGGGCAGCCGCTTCGCGTCGAGGTGGCCGATGGTGAGTTCGGAGCCCGCGTCGAGTGACGGACGAGCCGACCTTCGAGACCGCGCAGCGCGAGCTCGACGGAATCGTCGAGCGGCTCGAGAGCGGGCAGGCGAGCCTCGACGAGGCGATCCAGCTCTGGGAACGCGGCGAGGAGCTCTACCGCTTCTGTCTCTCCAGGCTCGACGCGGCGCACGGGCGGATCGAGGAGCTCGCGCGAACGACCGGCGCGGCGCCGGGAGACGAGCGCTAGCCCGCGAGCCGGCGCGCCAGGCGCTCGCCGAGCTCCTCGAGGTCGGTGGCCGCGCGGGCGGGATCGCCGCTGAGCTCGTACGTCTCGGCGCCCTCGACCGGCTCGACGATGCGACCGCCGAAGACGGCGCAACGCACGCCAAGGGCGCGGCACCGGCGCGCCACCTCGCCCACCGCCTTCCCCTCGCCGGTCGTCCGGTCGACCGCGCCCTCGCCGGTCACGACGAGATCGAAGCCGGCCGGTTCGAAGCCGATCTCGTCGAGGACGAGTGCCGCGCCGGGCACGAGCTCGGCGCCGAGCGCCGCGAACGCCGCACCGAGACCGCCGGCCGCGCCGGCGCCGGGGAGCGACCTATAGGCGACGAGCTCCGGCAGCGCGAGCAAACGTGCCTCCAGCTCCGTGACGTCGGCCGGGGACGCACCCTTCTGCGCCGCGAACAGCCTGGCGGCGTCGACAAGCGGCGAGCGCACGTCGCAGGCGGCCCGGGTCGGGGCGGGAAGCGCGTCGAGAACCTCCCGCAGGCCGGCTCCGCCGTCGACGTTCGCAGTCCCGCCGAGCCCGACGACGAGCTCACGCGGCCGCGACCGTCCGACCGCGCCCACAAGCTCACCGAGGCCACGGCTCGACGCGAGCAGCGGGTCGAGCTGCTCCGGGTCGAGTGGAATCGCCTCGGCCGCCTCGACCACCGCCGTCCCGTCCTCGAGCTCGAGCCATCGCGCGCGCCGCGGGCGCCCGAACGCGTCGTGGACGTCGGCGTCTCGCCACACACCGCCGCTCGCCCGAGCGAGCGCCTCGAGGGTCCCCTCCCCGCCGTCCGCGACCGGCAGCTCTTCGACGTCGACCCCGGGCACACGCCGCAGCCCGGCCGCCAGAGCCGCCGCCGCATCGCCGGCTGTGAGGGCGCCTTTGAGGCTAGCCGGGCACGCGAGCACGCGCACCGTCGGCCTCCCGCTCGACGGAGCCGGCGGGCTCCGGCATCTCGGCCTGGGTCGCGTCGGGCATGACCTTGAGCATCGTGTACGACAGGCCCTCGCGCGCGAGGAAGAGGAGCCCGAAGCCGACGCCGACCGAGGCTTCGATCGCCTGGAGCCCGATCCCGTAGGCGATCCCGCGCGCGTAGAAGACGCCGTAGTGGATGAGCGGGAGCGCGATCGCCGCCTGCAGGAGACCGACGTTGCCGGGCCAGAGCGGGAAGATCGTGGCTACGTTCATCAGCACGAGCACGAGTCCCGCGGCCGGGAGCGGCGCGTGGATGTGGAACGCGCGCATGGCGGTGTAGACGGCGAAGAACTGGCAAAGCCAGCCGAAGCACTGGAAGGCGATGGCGCCGACGGCCGCAAGCGGCGCGTGCATGACGCCGAGGCCGTGCCTGGCCATGGTGAGAAGCCTCCGCACCGAGCCGAGGTTCACGGGCACGCCGCCCTGGGGCCGCCGTGCGACCGCGAAGGCGAGCGCGAAGAGCACGGTCCCCACGCAGACGAAGACGATCAGGCTAGAGATCGCCCAGTCGGGGATCTTCGCCGTCAGCACGACGTAGACGATCAGGAGGACGACGGGGACGATGTCGAAGATGCGGTGAGCGAAGACGGTGCCGATCAGCGTCGCCCAGGCCCCGCGGCGGCCGGGGAGCTTGCGGTTCAGCACCGCGACTCGGGCGAGCTCCCCGATTCGTCCGGGGAGCACGGCGTTGGCGAAGAGCCCGACGGAGAAGGCGGAGAAGACGAGCAGGAAGCTCGGCCGCGGGGGCGGCATCGCCTGCCGGATCACCGTCCGCCACGCGAGGGCGCGGGCGAAGACGGAGACGAAGTTGAACCCGATCGCGGCGAGCACCCACTGCCAGCGGACGATCGTGAAGGCATCGCCGACGGCGCTCCAGTTCGGCCCGCGCCACCAGAGCAGCGCGATGACGGCGGCCGCCCCTGGCACGACGAGCAGGATCCGCCACCATGGAGCCCGCGGAGCCCGCAGCTTCACCGCGCGGTCACCGGCGTCGCCGCGACGCCGCTCACGAGCTCGTAGATCTGCACGAGCCGTCGCGCGATGTCGTCCCAGGAATAGCGCTCCTGTGCGAGCTCCCGCGCCGCAGCACCGAGGGCGTTCCGCCGCGGCTCGTCCTCGAGCAGCCCGACGAGCGCGTCGGCCAGCGCGCGCGGATCGCCCGGCGGCACGAGCACGCCGGCCTCGGGTGTCATGACCTCCCTGTACCCCGAGATGTCGGAGGCGACGACTGGAGTCGCGCAGGCGAACGCGCGCGTGAGCACCATCCCGAAGCTCTCGCCGCCGAGCGACGGAGCGGCGAGCGCCTTCGCCGAGAGGAGCTCGGCGGTGAACGCGTCCTGGTCGAGGAAGCCGAGCACGTCGATTCCGTCGTCCGAGACACGCTCGCGCGTCAGCAGCAACCGGACGGCGAGCGGGTCGGCGCCGATCAGACGCAGCCGCGCGCCCGTGCGCGCCCGAATGTCCTCCCACGCGCGGAGCAGGATCTGGAGGCCCTTCCGCGGCTCCTGCCGGCCGGCGAACACGATCCGGTGCTCGCGTCCGCTTGGCTCGGCCTCGGTCGGGATGAGCACGCCGTTCGGGACGACGTCGTAGTCGCCGGGCAGCCAGCGACGCTGCGACTCGCGGGCCTGCTCGGAGACGGCGATCCGATGGTCGATGCGCTCGGCGAGGAATCCCCAGACGGGAGTGCAGATCCTCATCCAGCCCAGGTCCCCCGACGCATGGAAGGTGGCGACCATCGGCGTCCGGGCGAGCGCGAGAACGGCGGTGCAGATCGCGGGCGTCATCGGCTCGTGCAGGTGCAGCACGTCGAACCGCTCCCGCTCGAGGATGCGTTTGATCCGCGGCACCGACGAGGGGCTCAGCACGATGTTCGGCAGGCTTCCGTTCGCCGGCACGATCACGGAGCGGCCCACCGGCAGCACCTCCGGCGGCGGCCGCCCGTGCCGTCCGTGCCGCGGGTGGAGCGCGCTCGTGAACCGTCCGGGCGGGTCGTGGCCCATGATCGTCCGCGTCTCGACGCCAAGACGCTGCAGCGCCTCGGCCTGCAGCTCCGCGTGCTCGACGACCGCTCCCCAGAACGACCACGAGTACGGGACGACGATGCCTACCTTCATCGCTCGCTCAGGATATTCAGCCGAGCTGCCGCACCGTGAGCGGGGTTTCCTCGACGCCGCCGTCGCCGGGCACGACACGGACGGCGCGGGCGCCCGGCCGAGCGGAGACGACCTCCGACAGCTCGGTGCCGACGAAGTGGAGCCCGACGCCGTCGTCGACCGCGAGCCCGGGCGGGAGTTCCCCGCTCTCGACGAGGCGGTGGTACGTCGGCCGGCGCTTCGGCTCGCTGTCGTAGTGGGGACAGTTGCTCCCGGTGAGGAGGCCGAGGCACTGCAGCGGCGCAAGCTCCTCGCCGAACGAGTCGGTCACCCCGGCCTCGAACCAGCAGATCGAGCCTGCGCTGCTCCCCGCGAGCACGATCCCGCGCTCCCAGGCCTCGCCCAGGATCCGGTCGACGCCGTGCACCCGCCAGATCGCGAGCATGTTCGCCGTGTTGCCGCCGCCGACGAAGACGACGTCCTGGTCGAGCAGGAACTCGCGCATATCGCGGCGCGGCCGGCCGAAGAGACCGAGATGCGCCGGCTGCGCGGGCTCGCCGACCGCTTCGTAGAAGCCGACGATGTAGACGGGCGAGTCGCCCTGCGCGGTGGGGAGGTAGCAGACACGCGGGCGATCCCGCCCGGTCAGCCCGAGAATGAAGGT
>VAYE01000156.1 GCA_005883235.1 Actinomycetota bacterium | reverse complement strand
GACGAGCTGATCCGCGCCGAGGCCTACCTCCAGAACGACGTCTTCGCCTCGGCCGTCCTCTTCGCGGGGAGCGAGGGAATCATCCCGGCGCCCGAGGCCGCGCACGCGATCCACGGGACGCTGCAAGTGGCGAAGCAGGCCGACGAGGCGGGCGAGGAGCGCACGATCCTCTTCAACCTCTCCGGCCACGGCCATTTCGACATGGGCGCGTACGACAAGTACTTCGCCGGCGAGCTCGAGGACGTCGCGCTGGACGAGGACGAGATGGCGCGCGCCCTGCACGCCATCGAAGGCCTTCCGACTCCGGCCTAGCTCCCGTTCGCGCGAGCCCCGACGAAGCTGCGCGCCTCGCCCATGTACGCGGCGCATGCCGGCTCGTCGGCAGGTCGAAGCGCGACCCACTCCTTCATCAGCCGGCCGTGGCCGGGGTCGAAGCGATGCCCCGCCCCGGCCGCGACGAGCTCGTCGACCCGCTCGCGCGGGAGCTTCACGACGAGCTCGCCCCTCGAGACCATGGCGAAGAACTTGCCCGCAGTCTTGAGCCCTTCGGAGCTGAACATTCGTGTTCGCTCGAGCTCCGCGTCCTCGCCGAGCAGGCGCTCCGACACCCGGTCGAAGAGCGCCTGCACCATCACATCTCTCCGCTGACCCACGGATCGGGACCGGGGTCGTCGCCGCGCGCTGCGACAACGAGCCGCTCGAGGTAGTGATCCCAGCCGTGCGCGTGCGACTCGGCCGCCTCGGCGCTCGGCAGGTCGCGGTGCTTGAACCGCAGCGTCGTGCCCTCGCCGGCCGGGACGAGCTCGATCTCGATCGTGCTCGAGCCGGGCGGCACCGGGTTCGGCCCGTCGTCGCCGGGCTCCCACCCCCACGTGTAGACGAGCCGGCGAGGCGGGTCGAGCTCGACGAACTCGCCGCTCGCGGTGTGGCCGGGGATGACGCCGATGCGGTAGGCGCCGCCCGGCCGCGCGTCGAACGAGGCGGTCTGCCCCATCCACCGGGTCGCCTTGTCCGGGTCGACGAGGAACTGCCACACCGTCTCGGGGGTCGCGGCGATCGCGATCTCCCGCTCGACCGAGGTGGTCTCACTTGTCGCTTCCATGCTTCTCCCTCTCCTCTCTTTCTGCCTCGCGCTTGAGTGCGTCGAGGCGCTCATCCCAGAACTCCTCCAGGAACGCCTTCAGCTGGGCGAGCCCCTCGGGTCGCGCCCGGTAGAGACGCTTCGTCCCGTTGCGTCGCTCGCTCACGAGCCCGGCCTCCTTCAGGACGTTCAGATGCTGCGAGACCGCCGGCCTCGTCACGTCGAAGTGCCCCGCGATCTCACCCGCGGAGAGCTCGCCGTCTCGAACGAGCGAGAGGATCTGGCGCCTACGGGTCGCCGCGATCGCTCTTAGTGCGGCCTCCATGACGACGTAGTGTAAGCACTTTCTAACGTAAGAAGCAACTTACACTCTTACGACCGCGGGTTCCACTCCTCGACGAGCCTGCCCTCTTCGCCCGTCTTCTCGACGACCGTGAAGCCGTCGTGCTCCTCGAGCACGCGGTCGTTCGTGGTCTGGTGACCTGGGGACAGGAGGAACTGCCTCGGCCCGCTTCGCACGGCCTCGTACTCGTTCGTCGTCAGCAGGACGATCGTCGTGCAGCGCTCGTCGTCGCACTCGCACAGAAACGGAGTCGGCTGCTCGGGGAGCTCGAGCTGAGCCGCCCTGGCCCGGATCTGCTCGTTCGCTTCCCGGAACCGCGCCTCGTTCGCGGCCGCGCGTTTGGCGCTCGTTCCCACGCGGCGCGCTGTTCCCTCCTGCGCGCAGCGAGAAACTGTTGGAGAATCCCACCGTGCCGACGAATGAGGAGCAGGTGGCGCGCAACGAGGTCTTGTTCCGAGAGTTCAACGAGCGCGTCGAAGACGTCGCCGACGGATTCGACCTGCGCGGCGAGGGCGACGCGCTGCCGATCGAGTTCGTCTGCGAGTGCGGGCAGCTGGACTGCCTCGAGCGGATCGAGCTGACGCGGGGCCAGTACGAGGCCGTGCGGAGCGATCCGAGACGGTTCGTCGTCGTGCCGGGGCACGAGGACCCTCGAGTCGCTCGCATCGTCGAGACGCATCGGCGCTTCCTCGTCGCCCAGAAGCACGACGAGGCGGCCGAGGTCGCCGTCGACCACGATCCCCGGAGCTAAGGGATCGAGCGGTACAGTCGCAGGAACGTGGTGCGAAAGCCGCGGCGCGGCCAGAACCTCGACGCAAGCAGGTTCGTCACCCGCCAGTCGGTGACCATCGTCTCGTAGCCGGCTCTCCTCGCCCACGCGAAGGAAGCCTGCGTCAGCGCGACGCCGGCGCCCGAGCCGCGGGCCTCGGGAAGCGTCGCGGCCCACGCGAGGTAGCAGCTCCGCTCGGGGCGCGCGAGGCTCCCGTGTCCGTGCACGACGTTCCCCGAGCGCTCAACCGGCGCGACGACGAAACCGCCCACGATGCGGCCCTCGACCTCGGCGACGAGCGTCCCGACTTCGTCGTCGGCGATCTCCTCCTCGACCACCGCCCGCATCTCCTCGGAGCGCTCGACGTACCGCCTGGCGGAGAAGACCGGCGCGGCGGCGTGCTGCCGCCGGATCAGCGGCGCGAGCTCGAGGACGCCGTCCACGTCACGGGGCTCGGTCTCGCGCACGCTCTCGGGCCACGGCTCGTCCCGCACCTCTGAGATTCCGTGCGCGTGCTGCTGGCCGAACGACAGGCGGTACCACGACTCGAGGAGCTCGCGCTCGCTCGCCGGAGCCATGACGTAGTGCCGGCTTCGGCCGGCGTCCACCCATCTCTCGGCCGCGACGGCGTAGAGATCGCGCGCGATCTCCGCGTCCTCCCCGGCATGACCGGCCAGGCCGACCCAGACGTTCCCGCCGCCCCAGTGCGCCTCGTCGTCCGGGGCGCCGACGAGGTAGCCGACGATGCGGCCGCCCTGCAAGGCGACTGCACCGGCGGCGTCATCCTTCCGCCAGGCGGTTTCGATCTCGGCCCGTGCCGCCTTCGCGTCCTCGAACCGGGCCGGAAGCAGCGGCTCTGCGGCGCGATGACGGCGGTGGCGCGCGGCGAGGAGCTCGCCGGCCGCATCGAGGTGCTCGCCGGAGAAGGGGAGGAGCTCGGGGCTGGACACGGAGCGAGGATAGGTGTACGACGAGAGAGAGGACTGCGGCTCAGTGCTCGATCGGATACGAGGGGGAAAGATGCGAGAGCCGCAGAGTTACACGGTTCCGAGGGCCAAGGCCGACGAGGACGAGTTCGTCGAGTTCCTTCGCGCTGGCGACCCCGCCGCAGGCCAGTTCGAATGCGTGAGTTGTGGGCACGGCGAGCTGTACGTCGGCGAGCTTCCGACCTGCCCGTCGTGCGCAGGGGCGCTGTGGGAGCGGTCGGCGTGGACGCCGTTTGCAAGGGTCCTGAGCGCTCTCGGGGGAAGGCTGAACTACTAGCTCAGCCCGCCGCACGGTGTTGGCAGTCAGGAAGCGGCGGCCGGCTCAGGGGTTCTTCTTCTGGTCTTTCAGCAGCTTGGCGCCCGCCGCGACACAGCGGCTGTACGGCGTCCCTTTCTCGCCTGCGACGTGCTTCTTGCTCATCGAGCCGCACGCGACCGTGGGTGAGTTCGTCTTGCCGGACGCCAGCTTCGCCATGGCCGTCACGCACTGGCTGAAGGGTGTCCCCTTCTGGCCGGCAACGTGCTTCTTGCTCTGGTTCTGGCAGTACCGTCCGTAGGCCTTGGCCTTCGCCGGCAGAGGTGCGTTCGGCGGCGGGCCCTTGGCCAAGCCGATCGTGGGCGCGACGGCACAGGCGCTCGCGGCGCAGAGGGCGGCGAGCTTCGTCACGCGCTTCATGGTCTTCCTTTCGTCGTTCGCCCTCGAGGGTCGAAGGCGTTTCCCCTGCAGATGCCGCACTTCGCCCCGAACTTGCGCTTCCCTCCACCGGACCCCCCGAACGAGGGAAAGGCTAATCGTCGTTGAGGATCGTGCCGACGCCTTGCGGGTCGAGGACGTAGGCGTTCGGGCTCGGGTTCGAGAGATTGACGAAGAAGGTCTCGTTCGGTTCCGGATCGGTGTCACCGACGACCAAGATCGTGACCGTCTTCGTCGTGACTCCCGGAGCCAAGCTGACCGTGCCGTTCGCGGGCACGTAGTCCAGGACTGGCGTGGCCGTCCCGGCCCCGGTCGCCCAGTCGACTGTGACAGTGCTGAGCGGCGAGCCGGAGACCGCGACGGTGAAGACGAACGCCGTCGTGCCGGAGTCGCCCTCCTTCTTGCTCACGTCGCTGATCGTGATCTTGCACTCGAAGCGCCGTTCGTGCAGGTGGTTCTTGTCGCCGCAGCCCTTGCCCGGCTTGGTCGTCGTCGGCGTCGTCGTCGTCGTGGTCGAGGAGGTCGTCGTCGTAGTCGAGGTGGTGATCGTCGTCGAGTACTCGTAGGCCTGCGCCACGCTGCTCAAGCCGCGGAAACCCACCCCGGCGGCCAAGCCCAGCGAGGCGAGCACGAGCAGCGCGAACCCAACGGCGAACCAGACGCGGCCGGTCCGCCTCTTGATGTGCCCCTCTCTCGTCCTCATGCCACCCAGCTACCTAGTCGTCGTTCTGGATCGTGCCGACTCCCTGGCTGACCCCGAGGTAGGCGTTCGGGCTCGGGTTCGACAGGTTGACGTAGAACGTCTCGTTCGGCTCCTTGACCTTGTCGCCGATCACTGTGACGGTGATCGTCTTCGCGCTCGAGCCCGTCGGGAACGTGAGCGTGCCGCTCGTCGCCAGGTAGTCGCTCGGCGACGTGGCCGTCCCGTTGGCGGTCGCGTAAGAGACACTCACCGGGCTCAGCGCATTCGCCGAAAGCGTGATGCTGAAGGAGAACGCGGTCGTCGTGCCGGCCTTCCCCTCCTTCTTCGAGACGCCGGAGATCACGACCTTGCACTCGAAGCGGCGCTCGTGCAGGTGGTTCTTGTCGCCGCAGCCCTTGCCCGGCTTGGTGGAGGTCGGAGTCGTCGTCGAGGTCGTGGTCGAGGTCGACGTGCTCGTCGACGTGGTGGTCGGAGTCGTCGTCGAGGTCGTGGAGGTCGACGTGCTCGTAGACGTGCTGGTCGACGTGCTCGTCGACGTGGTGGTCGGAGTCGTCGTCGAGGTCGTCGAGGTGCTCGTCGAGCAGTACTGGTACTGGGACGGGGTCGTGCAGTACTGGTAGCCGTAGGTGTAGCTCAGGCCTAGGAGCCCGCGCCCACTTGCGTAGCCGATCGACGCCAGGACGGCCAAGGCCAGCACGACCAACGCCCCCGCCGTAAGCCGGCGTAGAGTCGGTCCGCTCCATCTCCCGAACTTCAGGTTCACTGCCGCATCTCCCCTCTCCGCAGCGACTGTACGACGATATGGGGTGAAATTTCAAGAGGAAGAGCGAGATTCAAGAGGAACCCGCGTCAACGGCTGGACGGCGGATCATTGGGAGAAAGGGAGGTGCGGCCCCGTCTTCAGGCGGACGAGGGCGAGCACGGCGAGCGCGACCGCGGGCACGAGGAGCAGCAGTCGCCCCCACAGACGAAGCGGCGGCGCGTCGCTTCCGCGGGCTGCGACGAGAAGAGACGACCCGCAGATCAGGCCCGCCAGCGTCACCGCTGGCAGCTCCCAGTCCCAGTCGACGCCCGCGTGGAC
Organism: Actinomycetota bacterium; assembly: GCA_005883235.1. Next base: position 589 of record VAYE01000156.1, on the reverse strand, counting down.
GAGGAAGGCGACGTAGCCTCCCGCGGCCGTGGCGAGCAGCGGGTCGCGCCGCCCGCGCAGGACGAGGAGCGGCAGCCCGAGCGTCGAGAGCAGCAGGAGGAGACCCGGCGGCCCGAGCTCGGCGAGCGTCTCGAGGTAGAGGCTGTGCGCGTCGCGCGCGAACGAGCTCACCGGCCGGTAGAGGAGCCAGTAGCGGTCGAACGTCCCGGCGCCCGAGCCGAGGACCGGGTTCTGCTTCGTCTCGCGCCACGCCACGTGCCAGTAGTGCGGCCGGTTCGCGCCGACGAGGCTCGAGACGACGCCGTGCTCCTGTCTGGAGACCGCGACGGCGACGACCGCGACGGCGAGGAGCGCGCCGAGGGCCAGAGCGGCGGTGAGCTTGCGCGGGAGCGGCCGGCCGAAGCGGACGAGCATCACGAGTCCGACGGCGAGTGCGACCCAGGCGGCGCGGCTCGAGGTCAGGTAGAGCGCGGGTAAGAGAATCGGCACCGGCGCCAGGAACGCCGCCCGCGCGGCCCAACGGCGAACGGCGAGCGCGAGCCCGACGGCGAGCAGGATGCCGATCGCCGCGTAGATGCCGAGCGCGTTT
>VAYE01000155.1 GCA_005883235.1 Actinomycetota bacterium | reverse complement strand
GCAGGTCGATCTCGCCGACCTCCCGCACCCAGCGCTCGACGTCCTCGGGGCGCGAGACGTCTCCGACGAGTGCGATTCCGCCGATCTCCGCCGCGACGGCCTCGACCTCCTCCGCCGTTCGAGCGCTGACGGCGACGCGCATCCCGGCGTCGGCGAGCTCACGCGCGATTCCGGCGCCGATTCCGCGCCCGCCGCCCGTGACGAGTGCGACACCCTCGAGGCGCTCAGACGACACGCGAGATCTCCTCCAGCGCCTCGGGGTTCTCGAGCGACGAGAGGTCGCCCGGATCCTGGCCCAGGACGCGCGCGCGGACGGCGCGGCGGACGATCTTCGCGCTGCGAGTCTTGGGGAGTGCGGTCACGAACAGGATTCTCTCAGGCCGGAAGGCCTTGCCGAGCTCGTCGGTCACTGCGCTCGCCACGTCGCGCGCGAGCTCTGGTCCCACAGCGACGCCCGGCTTCGGGACGCAGAAGATCCAGGCCACCTCGCCCTTGACCTCGTGCGGGACGCCGACCGCGGCCGCCTCGGCGACGTCCGCATGGCTCACCGCCGCCGACTCGAGCTCCGCCGGGCCGATCCGCTTGCCGGCGATGTTGAGCGTGTCGTCGGAGCGGCCGTGCAGGAACCAGTAGCCGTCCTCGTCGACCGACGCCCAGTCGCCGTGCGTCCAGACGCCCGGGAAACGCCGCCAGTACGTCTCGAGGTAGCGCTCCGGGTCGCCCCAGATCCCGCGCGTCATCCCGGGCCACGGCCGGCGGCAGACGAGCTCGCCGACCTCGCCGCGCACCGGCTCACCGTCGGGGCCGACCACGTCCATCGCCTGCCCGAGCGCCGGGAAGCCCAGCGCGACGGGCTTGATCGGCTCGACGATGCAGGTCGTCAGGAAGCAGGCGCCGACCTCGGTCCCGCCGGAGATGTTGACGATCGGAGCGCGGCCGCCGCCGACTCGTTCGAAGAGCCACAGGTACGGGTCGCGGTTCCAGGGCTCGCCGGTCGTCGTGAGCGTCCGGAGCGAGGAGAGGTCGGCCGCCGGGTCTCCCTTCGCGCGCAGGGCGCGGGCCAGGGTGGGCGAGATGCCGAGCATCGTCACCCGCTCCGACTCCACCAGCCGCCAGAGCCTGTCCTCGGGCCAGTCGGGCGCGCCCTCCGCGTAGACCACCGTCGCGCCCACGGCGCCGCCGCCCACCACCGTCCAGGGACCCATGATCCAGCCCATGTCGGTTGCGAAGTGGATCCGGTCGCCGGGACGGACGTCCGACTGGTAGGCGGTCTCGCGCGCGATCGAGACGAGGAAGCCGCCCTGCACGTGGAGAGCGCCCTTCGGCTTCCCGGTCGTCCCCGAGGTGTAGGCGAGCAGGTACGGGTGCTCCGAGTCGACCTGAAGCGGCGGGAGCTCGCCGGGGCCCAGGTCCGCGTCCCACTCCGCCGTCTCGCGCCGCCACACGACGACGTGCTCGACCATCGCCGCCTCGCGTCGGGCCTCCTCGATCGTCTCCAGCATCGGGACCCGCTTGCCCCGGCGAAGCGACCAGTCGGCGGTGACGACAACCTTTGCGCCGGAGTCCTGGAGCCGCTGGGCGATCGCCGGCGCGGCGAAGCCGGAGAAGATGGGAACTTGCACCGCTCCCACGTGCGCGCACGCGTGTGAGGCGATTGCGACCTCCGGGCACATCGGCATGTAGAACGCGACCCGGTCGCCGGCCTCGACTCCGAGCCCGACGAGGGCCTCCGCGAGCCGCGTCACGGCGCGCGACATCTCCGCCCAGGTCAGCTCGCGCCGCTCGCCGTCCTCCCCGAGGAAGACGGCCGCGCGCGCGTCCGGCGTACGTTCCGCCCAGCTGTGGACGCAGCTCCGGGCGAGGTTGAGCTTGCCGCCGACGAACCAGCGCGCCCACTCGATCCCGTCGGTCGTGTCGAGGACGCGCTCCCACGGCTCGGAGAACTCGAGGCCCAGGTCCTCGACGACCGCGGGCCAGAACCGCCCGGGCTCCTCGATCGACACGCGGTGCAGCTCGTGGTAGTCGGCACACCCGAGCAGCCGAGCGAGCCTGTTCACGTTTGCCGTCTCTACGATCTCGGGAGTCGGTACCCAGACGAAATCCGGCACGGCCGGAACATTACGGCCGGCATCGACGTTCGAGGAGGACTATGAGGGCCAGGCTCTTCGCTCCCGAGAACCGCAAGTGGTGGACGCTCGCCGCGGTGGCGTTCGGCCTCTTCATGATCATGCTCGACAACACCGTCGTGAACGTCGCGCTGCCGTCGATGCAGCGGGCGCTCAAGATCGACCGTGCGGAGCTCGAATGGGTCGTGAACGCCTACGCGCTCACCTTCGGCGTCCTCTTGCTCACCGGCGGGAAGCTGGCCGACCTCCTCGGCCGCCGCGCGATCTTCATCAGCGGCCTCGTGATCTTCACCGCGTCGTCCCTCGCCTGCGGCCTCGCCAACGGCCCCGAGGTTCTGATCGCCGCGCGCACCGTCCAGGGCATCGGGGCCGCGCTCATGAACCCGGCCACGCTCTCGATCATCACGGCGACGTTCCCGCCGCGCCAGCGCGGGATGGCGATCGGCATCTGGGCCGGCGTCTCGGCGATGGCGCTCGCGATCGGCCCGCTCGTGGGCGGCGTGTTGACCGAGAAGATCAGCTGGGGCTGGATCTTCTTCATCAACGTCCCGATCGGCGTCGTCGGGATCATCGCCGCGCGACTGTTCATCGACGAGACCCGCGACACCTCGCATGAGCAGCGGCTCGACCTGCCCGGCCTCGTGTCCTCAGGCGTCGGCCTGTTCGCGCTGACGTACGCCCTCATCTCGACGAACCACCACGCCTGGACGTCGGCGCAGGTCCTGTCGCTCTTCGGCGTCGCCGCCGTCGCCCTCACCGTGTTCGTCTTGCTCGAGCTGCACCAGCGGATCCCGATGCTCGACCTCTCGCTCTTCCGCGATCCGACCTTCGCGGGCTCGAACGCCGTGATGCTGCTCGTCGGGCTGGCGATGTTCGGGATCTTCTTCTTCAACTCCCTCTTCATCCAGAACATCCTCGGGTACTCGGCGATCCAGACCGGCGCCACCTTTCTCCCGATGACGGTGCTGATCATCCTCGTCGCCCCGCAGGCGGGACGGCTGTCCGATCGCCTCGGCTCGCGCTGGCTGATGGCCTTCGGAATGCTGCTTGTGACGGTGTCGCTCGTGATCTTCTCGACCCTGGACGCGGCCTCGAGCTTCTGGAACATCCTGCCCGGGCTCGTCATCGGCGGGTTCGGCATGGCGCTCGTGATGACGCCGACGACGGCCGCGGCCATGGGCTCGGTACCGATCGCCAAGGCCGGCGTGGGCTCCGCGGTGATCAACAGCATGCGCCAGGTCGGAGGCTCGCTCGGGATCGCAGTCATGGGCGCCGTCGTGGCGACGCAGATCCATCCCGGGACGGGCGACCCGAGGACCCAGTTCGTGACGGGCTACCACCACGCCCTGTACGTGGGCGCGGCGATCGCGTTCGGCGGAGCGATCCTGTCGATCCTGACGATCAAGCAAGTCGGCCAGGAGCACCCGACCGGGGCTCCGGAACCGGCCGTCGGCGCGTAGTTCGGGGAACCACGTGTCCCCTCAAACGGAATGACCCCCGGCTGCGGCTCCCGGGGGTCAATCCTTGGGGCGCTTTCGTCACCTGGGCGATGGCCCCGAAAGCTTGGCTCTGCGGCCCAGCCACGCCTTCGTAGCTGTCGCTTCGTGTGACGCGCCACCTGCAGGAACCTGGCGTCCGGCTCCCTGCAAGTAGGCTCACTGTATGCCTCTTCGTCCGGTCCGTCAAGTAGCTCGGTCAAGTGATTTTCCGACCCGCTACTTCACTCGGGTTTCCGCCAGAACATGCCTCTTTTGGGGGATATGCTGATCGTGCCAGTTGCGCTTTGGTGAAGTATGAGATTCACTAACGCCGCCAGATGAGTCGCGTTACCCGAACTTCTCCGCCGCGAGCCGCCTCCCCCGCAGGGGGCCGGCTGGGCGAGCGCCTGCGCCAGCTGCGCGTGGCGGCCGGTCTCACGCAGTCCGAGCTCGCGGGCACGCGGTTCTCAAAGGAGTACGTGAGCCAGATCGAGCGCGGCAAGACGCGTCCCGCGCGCGAGACCGTCGAGTGGCTCGCCGAGCGGCTCGGCGTCGACCCTGACTTTCTCGCCAACGGCGTCACGGCCGACCAGCGCGGCCGCGTCGAGGCTGCGCTCGCACGCGTCGAGGCGCTGGCCGAGGCGAACCGGGAGGACGAGGCGATCGCGCAGTGCGAGGAGGCCCGGACGGCCGTGCTCGCCACCGGCCTTCCCGAGCTCGAGGTTCGCCTGCTCACGGGAGAGGCCCAGGCGCGGAGTCTCGTCGGCGAAGTCCGCGAGGCGATCGAGCTGCTCAACCGGGCGCGGGCGCTGGCGGAAGGGCCCGAGTTCTCGGACGTGGAGCGGGGCGACGTCCTCTTCCGGCTCGGCGTGTGCCGGTACAAGCTCTCGAGCATCCAGACGGCGCTCGGCCTCTTCAACGAGGCGCTCGCGCTCGCCGAGGGATCCGGGCTTCCGTGCGACCAGCTTCGATCGTCGATCCTCGGCTGGCGCTCCCGCTGCTACCGCCGCCAGCGCGACCTCGAGGCCGCGCGCGAGGACGTGGAACGGGCGCTCGAGCTCGCCGAGTCGCTGAACGACCCGCGCGAGCTGGCGAACATCTACTTCCAGGCGTCGCTCGTCGCCGACCGCGAGGGCCACTGGGTGCTGGCGCGCAAGTACGCCGAGCGTGCGAAGTCGTACTACGAAGAGCTCGCCGACCAGATGAACGTCGGCCGCCTCATGAACAACCTCGGCACGCTCAACTTCCTGCTCGGCAAGCCGGACGAGGCGATCGACTTCCTCAAGAACGCCTTCCGGGCCGCGCTCGAGGTGGGAAACGACGCCGACGCCGGCCGCGCGGTTTCCTCGCTCGCGCACGTCCACTTGCACACCGGCGACCCCCTGCTCGCCGAGGAGAAGGCGCACGAGGCGCTTCGCATCCTCGACGGGCGCTTCGACTTCATCGATGCAATCGGCAGCGCGCAGCTCATCCTGGGCCGCGCGCTCATCGAGCAGGGCCGCTTCGACGACGCCGAGCGCTGGCTCGTCGTCGCGGACCAGAGCTTCGAGCAGTTCTCGTCGATCTCGCACCGTGCGTCGGTGTGGGTCGCGCAGGGCGATCTCGCCGCTCGAAAGGGCGACGATCGCGAGGCCGCGCTCCTGTATCGCAGGGCGGCCGAGGCGTTGCAGGACGTCCGTTTCTAGTGAACAGGAAGGAGGTGACTCCGCTGACCAAGGCCCGCCTGATCTATCTCGCCGTGATCGCGAGTCTTCTCGTCTTCTATCTCGCGGCTGTTCTCTCGATCGCGCCGCTCAACCCGGCTGACGGACACGGCTAGCTAGAGTCGCGGGCGTGCGCCGCTCCGTCGCGCTCGCCCTGTTCGCGCTCGTTCTCGCGGCCTGCGGCTCCTCGTCCGGGCGGCACTCCGCGCCTGCGGGCCACGCCTCGCGGGGAAGCCTCGGCGCGCTCTGGCGCGCGGGCGGCGAGGCCGTCGCCCTCATCGACGGGACGTCCGACTACTCGCCGGGGACCGTCAGGGTCTCCTTCCTCGTGATCCGGCGGAACGCACGGCCCGTCTACGCGCCGCGTGCGCGGGTCTTCCTGGCGCGGTCGCTGGTGGCTCGGCCGTTCGAGCGGACCTGGGCGGCGCTCGAGCCCGTCGGCACTTCCGGGGCCGTGCACATCTTCGTCGCCCGGGTACGGATCGCGCGGCCCGGCCGCTACTGGATCGTCGCCGCGCCGCTCCGGAGCCGAGTGCGCGGCCTCGGAACGCTCGACGTGCACGCTTCCTCGGCGTCGCCCGCTCTCGGCTCCCGCGCCTACCCATCGCGCACGCCGACGATCGCGAGCACGCACGGCGACTTCGCGCAGCTGACCACGCGCGTGCCGCCGGACCGGGGGCTCCTCCGCTACTCGATCGCCGAGTCGCTCGCGGCGCGGAAGCCGTTCGTCGTCGTCTTCGCGACGCCGAAGTTCTGCACGAGCCGGACGTGCGGCCCGACTGTCGACGTCGTCGACGCCGTGCGCCGCCGTTTCGTCCGCACCGACGTCCGGTTCATCCACGTCGAGGTCTACCGCCGGAACGACCCGAGCCTCGGCTTGAACCGGTTCATGCACGAGTGGCGCCTCCCGACCGAGCCGTGGACTTTCCTCGTCGGCGCTGACGGGCGGATCAAGGCGAAGTTCGAGGGGGCGGTCTCGGTGGGAGAGCTCGCCGCCGCGGTGCGGCGCACGTTGCTCTAGTAGGAGGGTTTGGCGAAATATCGCTTGTGCCGCCCGGAGCGCGCTGCTCGCCCCGATGCGGCGTCCTCGGTCGCGCCCGTACCTTTGAGGTACGAACGCTCCCTGCGTCCTCGCCTCGGAACGAGCGTCACGCCCCGCCCGACGAACGACATTCCGCCAAACCCTCCTAGGCGCCGTACGCGAAGCCGGTGCTCGTCACGACCGACTGGCTGGCGGAGCACCTGAGCGACGGGAAGATCGTGGCCGCCGAGGTCGACGAAAACCCGGCGCTCTACGAGGAGGGCCATGTTCCGGGCGCCGTCAAGCTGCACTGGCGCGACGATCTCCAGGATCCGATCGAGCGCGACATCGTGGAGAAAGAGCAGTTCGAGCGTCTGCTGGGCGGGCTCGGAATCTCGAACGACTCCACCGTCGTCGTCTACGGCGACCGCAACAACTGGTTCGCCGCCTACGCCTACTGGTACCTCAAGATCTACGGCCACCAGGACGTCCGCATCCTCGACGGCGGTCGCCAGAAGTGGCTCGACGAAGGTCGCGAGACGACGACGGAGGCGCCGTCGCGGGCGCGGGCCGAGTACAGCGCCGCCGAGCGCGACGAGTCGATCCGGATCTATCGCGACGCCGTGAAGGACGGAATCGGCGACGACTCGAAGGCGCTCGTCGACGTCAGGAGCCCGCAGGAGTACTCCGGAGAGCTGATCGCGCCGCCCGGCTACGAGCAGGAGGGCGCGCAGCGGGCCGGGCACATTCCGACGGCGAGCTCGATTCCGTGGGCGCAGGCCGTGAACGACGACGGCACGTTCAAGCCGGCGGACGAGCTGCGCCGGCTGTACGAGTCGAAGGGGGTCACGCCCGGCAAGGCCGTGACCGCCTACTGCCGGATCGGCGAGCGGAGCGCGCACACGTGGTTCGTCCTCCGCGAGCTGCTGGGCTACGAGAACGTCCGCAACTATGACGGCTCCTGGACGGAGTGGGGCAACCTCGTCGACGTCCCCATCGAAAAGGGTTCCTAGGGCGCGGCAGGTCTAGTAGCTCACTGCACGAACTGAGATCTCGGGGGAACCGAAAGGCTCCTCCTCTCCCCTAAGAGAGCGGCGGCGGCGCTTCGGCGGCCGCCGCTGCTCATTTCGGCGGGAATACGCCCGGTTTGGCCGTCGTAGTAACGGCGACCGTCGCTCTATAGACGAATACGCCACAGGTCCCTACAGTTCCGGGAACGCGACGAGGAGGGCGGGGTGGAAACCGACACCGGCCGGATCAAACTGACCGACCTCGCGTCGTGCGGGGGGTGCGCGGCGAAGTACTCGGCGGCGCGCCTCGAGGAGCTCCTCTCCGGCTTCGTTCCGGTCGAGGCGGAGAACCTCCTCGTCGGTCTCGCTCCCGCGGACGACGCCGCCGTCTACCGGCTCGACGACGAGCGGGCGCTGATCTTCACGCTCGACTTCTTCCCGCCGGTCGTGGACGACCCGGCCGACTACGGCGCCATAGCGGCCACGAACGCGCTGAACGACGTCTTTGCGATGGGGGGCACGCCGCTCCTCGCGCTCTCGATCGCGGCGTTCCCCGAGGAGCTCCCGATCGAGATGCTCGCGCAGATCTTTGCCGCCGCCGATGAGCAGGTGCGGGCGGCGGGGGGCCTCCTCGCGGGCGGGCACACGATCCGCGACGCCGAGCCGAAGTACGGCCTCGCCGTCGTCGGCACGGTGCGGCCGGACGCGATCTGGCCCAAGAACGGCGCGCGTCCGGGCGATGCGCTCTTCCTGACGAAGCCTCTCGGGACCGGGCTGATCATGACGGGCTACAAGTGCGGGCACGCGGGAACGCAGCAGCTCGAGCGCGCGATCCGCTGGATGCGGACGCTGAACCGGGACGCGGCGGACGTCCTCAGGCCGCTCGAGCCGCACGCCGTGACGGACGTGACCGGCTTCGGCCTCTTCGGGCACGCGCGCGAGGTCGCGGAGCGAAGCGGCGTCCGCCTGCGGCTCGAGTCGGAGCGCTTCCCGGCGATCGACGGCGCGCTCGACATCGCGCGGAAGGGCGTGCGCACGAGCGGCGACCCGCGGAACCGGGAGTTCGCAGCCGGCCACGTGCAGACGAACGGCCTGTCGGAGGTGCTCGTCGCGCTTGCCTACGACCCGCAGACGGCTGGGGGCCTGCTCGTCTCGCTGCCCGTGGAGCGTGGCGCGTTGCTGGAGGCGGAGTTCGCGGCCCGGAGGCTCTTCATCCGCCGGATCGGCTACGTCGAGGAGGGAAGCGGCGTCCTCGTCGAGTAACCCCCGTGGGATGATCCACGGGCGGTTCCAGCCGTTCCACAACGGGCACCTCGAGTACCTCCGCGGGGCCGCTGCGCACTGCGACGAGCTCTTCGTCGGGATCACCAACCCGGATCCGCGGCGGATCAAGGAAGAGCCTGCGGACCCGCTGCGCCACCTGCCGGAGTCGAACCCGTTCACGTACGTCGAGCGGCTGCTGATGATCGAGGCCGTCGCCGCGGACGAGGGTGTCGCGGCGCACGTCATCCCGTTCCCGATGAACGAGCCCGAGCTCTGGCCCGCGTACGTGCCTCCCGGTGTGACGCAGTACCTGCGGCTCTTCTCGGACTGGGGCGGGACGAAGCTCGACCGGCTGCGGGCCGCGGGCTACGAGGTCGTCGTCCTCGACGAAGGCGCCGAGAAGGAGATCTCCGGGGCGGACGTGCGCGCCGCGATGCGCGCCGGCGAGGGGTGGGAGCCGCTCGTCCCGCCGGCGGTCGCGCGGGTGATTCGCTCGCTCGAGCGCGTGCCTGCCTGACGGCGCGTTCCGTCCGCGTCTCGTCACGGTGTCTGACACCGGGACGGGGCGGTACGGGTCAGGGTGGAGGACGACGCGTACGGCCTCGCTACGCCGAAAGCGGGCTCTCGTCACACCCTCGTGCGGGTTCCGTCACGCTGGTCTGACACCGGGACGTGCCCCGGCAGGCCAGGGTAGGGTCGCGCCGTGCTGCCGATCGTGATCTTCCTCCTCGACGGGCTCGGCGACCGCGCCCACGACGTGCTCGGCGGCCGGACCGGGAACGAGGCAGCTACGACGCCCACCCTCGACCGGCTGTGCGAGCGCGGCTCTTGCGGCGTCCTCTACGCCGTCGGGCCAGGGCGCGCGCCCTCGAGCGAGGTTGCGCACTGGTCCCTGCTCGGCTACACGCCGGTGGAGTTCCCGGGCCGTGCGGTCTTCGAGGCGCTCGGGCGCGGCCAGGAGGTCGACCCCGAGGACGTCTTCGTGTACGCGGCCCTCCGTCCGGCCGAGCGCCGCGACGACGGCTGGTGGCTCGTCGGAAGGCCGCATCCGGAACGGGACGCGGAGGAGGCCGAGCGCCTCGTCGCCGGCCTGGACGGGATCGAGATCGACGGCCTGACGTTCTCGCTCGCCCACGTCTGGCGGGGCGAGGCGATCCTGCGCGTGAGCCCCGGCGCCGACGACCGCGTCACCGACACCGACGCGTTCTTCCGCGACCGCCATCCGCTTCTGCGTCCGCAGTCGGTGGTTCCCGAGGCCGAGCGCACCGCCCGCGCGGCCGAGGCGTGGACCCGCGAGGTCATGCGCCGGCTCGAGGGCGGGCGCTTCAACGTCGTCACGCTCAAGTGGTGGGGTCGCGCGCGCGAGTACCCGAGCTTCGTCGAGCGACACGGTCTGCGCGGGAGCTTCGTCGCCGAGTCCGCGTTCCTGCGCGGCCTGGGCGCGGCGCTCGGCCTCGGGCCGATCCACGCGGCCGAAGGCGAGGACCCCGTCGCCGACCTGCGGCACCGCGTCGAGCTCGCGCGCGAGCGGCTCGCTGCGGGCGACACCTTCGTCTTCTGCCACCAGAAGA